>JAUZPS010000013.1 GCA_030705945.1 Bacillota bacterium | reverse complement strand
TATTTACTTTCCAAGCATTGCCGCTCCGACAATACCTGCGTCATTCCCCATCTCTGCAACCCTGATATAAGGCTTTGGCACTGACCCTTTGCAATATATGTCAGCGTATACTCTTTCTCTTAAGGGCTTCAGAAGATATTCCCCTTCTTTGCAAACTCCTCCACCGATTACTACAGCTTCAGGCATAAATGAATTTATTGTGTTTGAAAGACCTTCCGCAATGTATTTTATATACTGATTCACAACTTTCTCTCCAACCGGATCTCCCAGTTTTGCCGCATCAAACGCTGTCTTTGCGTCAATTTTATTTAAGTCGCCTTTTACCAGCTCATTAATTTTTGATTCCGGATTAGCATTAGCGGCATCCTTAGTCTGTCTTATAAGAGCTGTAGCGGAAGCATAAGCTTCCCAGCAGCCTTTTCTGCCGCAAGCGCACTCAACTCCATCTGAAACTATTACCATGTGCCCTATCTCAGAACCCGCGCAGTTAAAGCCGCTGTATATTTTCCTATTAATTACTATTCCACCGCCAATTCCTGTTCCAAGTGTAATCGCTATCGAATCATCAACATCCTTTGCCGCGCCTGCTACACTTTCAGCAAGAGCCGCGCAGTTTGCGTCATTTTCTAAAAATACAGGAAGATCAATATATTTCCGCATTTCTTCCCTGATAGGAACATTATCAAAATTCAGGTTACAGCTGTATACCAATACCCCTGTTTTGCTGTCAGGAGTTCCTGGCGATCCTATTCCAATACTGGCTATATCCTTTACTTCAAGTCCTTTATCCTTAATAATCTTTAATGTTAATTGCGCCATATCCTTTATAATCTCCTGATACGGCCTTTCCCTCTTGGTTGGTACACTGTCTTTATAAATAAGAGTTCCTTTTTCATCCACGATACCCGCAGCAATCTTTGTGCCCCCAAGATCAATACCTACGTAATACATAATAACCTCCTATATTTGTGAGCCATGCCCATTTTGACCTAAATCTTAAATAATGTAGTATAAAAAAACTTAGCAACTGGTCGTTTCAAAAACTTGATATAATGGGCTTTTATCATAGAAACTTTAACAAGGAATTTTTTGAAACGCCCTAAGGTATAATCTATATATTTTGCAATAAACATTTTACGTTAACCTTTAAAATCACGAAACATATACCTTGATTTATAAATCATGAAGAATCCCATATTATTTTTGCAAATGAAGATGCCTTAACTTCATTTGCTTATGTAAAATCTTTTTCATGTTTTATATAAACTATTAATATTATATTTGTTTATTTATATTTACCTCAAATTATTAAGACTTAATAATTAAAATATTTTTCATATTAGGTAGTATCAAAAAAAACTTAGCAACTGGTCGTTTCAAAAACTTGATATAATGGTTTTTCGTCATATAAACTTGAGCAAAGAATTTTTTTTAAACACCCTTACCATTTATGATATTTATAAATTAAAGAATACTATATCTTTTTAAATGAATCAACCGTTATATTAATCAAATTTCACATTTATTTAGAAATAAAATATAATGCGTAATTATAGACCTCCCATGATACTTTCAGTTTAAAAGGCTTATCTTAAAAATATATAAATCACTCAACTTTGCCGCTTCAAATTAAGCAGTTAAAAAGCGCGCTAAAAATTCAACTATATTTGAGTATAAATTTGATAAGGGAGTTTCAAAAAATTCCTTGTTCAAGTTTTGTATGATGAAAGCCCATTATATCAAGTTTTTGAAACGCCCAGTTGCTAAGTTTTTTTGATACTACCTAAATGTATGTTTGCAAGAATTTAGTCGCAAGAAAATTAATAGTGCGGAAAGTTGATACATCATTTTAAACTAATGGTCAGTATTATGTTTGCTAGAATGAAAAAAGCGAAAATTATTGTTACGTGAATATCGACATTGGTAAACTTTAACTGTCTTAACCTGGTCCTTCCCTCCCCGCCTTTATAGCATCTTGCCTCCATTGCCATCGCAAGGTCTTCAGCCCTTCTGAAGGCTCCTACAAGTAAGGGAACCAACAGCGGAATATAACTTCTGGCTCTATTTATAATATTCCCTTGATCAAATTCTGCTCCTCTCGACGCCTGAGCCTTCATAAGCTTGTCAGTTTCTTCGATAAGGGTTGGTATGAATCTTAATGCAATAGACATCATCATTGCGATTTCATGAACAGGAATCTTAAATCTTTTTAGTCCACCCAATAATCTTTCAAACCCATCGGTTATTGTAATAGGCGTCGTCGTCAGAGTCATAAGTGAAGCATTAACCATTATTAAAGTAAGCCTTAACGCCATTTTTATTGTAATATCGAGACCTTCATATGTGATTTTAAATAATCGCAGATCTAATGCTGTACTGCCCTTCGTAGTTACAAGGTTAACGACGCCGGTAATTAAAACAATAAATAAAATTGGCTTTATACTTTTTATGACATATTTAACGGGAACTTTGGTTCCTATTAATATAATTACAGTAAATAAAATACTGGCTGCAAACTGATAGTATTTATTAATGATTATAAAAAAAGTCATGAAAAGAAAAGTCAGTATTATTTTCGTTCTGGGATCCGATTTGTGAAGTAATGTTGTTCCTGGAAGATACTGGCCTAAGGTCATATTCTTAATCATATTGAAGCCCTCTTTTTTATAAAGTTTAAAATTTCCTCTTTGGCTTCTTTTATTGTATATACATTATCATTTATATCCGGTAAATATTTTTTAAGACCCTTCATAAAATAAGTTATCTGGGGTACTGATAAACCAATTTTTTCTAAAACGTCACTTTTTTTAAATATTTCCGATACCGTACCTTCCATCTCTATTTTTCCTTCATTTAACACTATAATCCTCTGGGCAAGTCTTGCCAAATCCTCCATGTTGTGGGATACGAGTATTACAGTAGCATTATTTTCTTTTCTATAATTAATTATCGCATTGTAAATTTCCTCACGACCTACCGGGTCCAATCCAGCTGCCGGCTCATCCAATACCAGTATTTTAGGTTTCATTGCTATAACTCCTGCTATAGCCGCTTTCCTTTTTTGGCCGCCTGATAATTCAAAAGGAGACTTGTGCAATATCTTATTATCCAAACCAATTAATTCTATTGCCGATAATATTTGCTCTTCAATTTTTTCTCTTGCCATACCTAATTTTTTCAGACCAAAACCTATATCATTATAAACTGTATCCTCAAAAAGCTGATGCTCCGGGTACTGAAATACAATTCCCACTTGCCTTCTTATCTCTTTGAGATTTTCTTTTGATATATCTAAACCATTAATTGTAACTTTCCCTATAGTTGGTTTCAGAATTCCGTTGAAATGTTGAATTAAAGTGGATTTACCAGAACCTGTATGTCCGATAATTCCAACAAACTCCCCCTCATTTATTTTAATATTTATATCAGACAATGCCGTTTTTTCATAGGGAGTTTCACTCATATATATATAATTTAGATTATTTATTAAAATTGACATAATTTCCAATCCATTAAACGATTTATTGTAATTTATTGGCGTCGAATTGTGAAGCTTTATATAAGTCCGCTTTGACGAGTCTCGTTGCTCTTCATTTCTTGTCCATACGACCACGAATAGTCTTTTTTGGGTAGTTCTACGCATTTTCTATAAAGTTTTACAGTTTGATTTAAATAGCGCAATCTAATAAACTTTTTTCTAACCGCTACTTCACTAATATTTTTCCTAAAACTTCTACAGCTTCATCTATTTTTACTATATTTAAAGGCAAGTTTAATCCACATTTATTTAATTCATAAAATAACTCAATTATCTGGGGGACATCTAAGCCTAAATTTTTGATTAACTCAACGTCAGAGAATATATCTTCCGGTTTTCCGTCATTTTTTATATTTCCGTCATCAATAACAATAACTCTGTCAAATAAACAAGCTTCATCCATATGGTGTGTTATATTTATTATAGTAATCTTATCCTTGTCGTTCAGTTCCTTTATTACCCTTAAAACTTCTTTACACCCCACAGGATCAAGCATTGCTGTTGCCTCATCTAGTACAATACAATCAGGTTTCATTGCAAGTATTCCGGCGATTGCGACCCGCTGTTTCTGTCCACCGGACAACATCGTCGGTTGATGCGTTGAATGTTTTGTCAGCCCCACCTTTTCTAATGCATAATCTACTCTTCTTCTGATTTCCTGAGATGGAATTCCAAGGTTCTCGGGACCAAAAGCCACATCTTCTTCAACTGTTGTAGCAACAATCTGGTTCTCAGGATTCTGAAATACCATACCAACTGACCTTCTTACTTCCCAGAGAAGTTCTCCGTCTTTTGTGTCAATATTATTCACATAGACGACCCCTGAAGTAGGTAAAATTAAAGCATTTAGCAGTTTGGCGATTGTTGACTTTCCAGATCCATTTCTTCCGATAATCGCAACAAATTCCCCTTGTTTTATTTTAAAACTTGCGCCTTTTACAGCTTCAATATTTTTATCTTTTTCTCTTATTGATTTGTATGTATAATATACTTTTTTTAATTCAATACCTTCATTATTCATAATTTTATACTTTTACTTTATTCTATCCTTCAATATTTTTTCTCATATACACATTTTATTTCTTAATATTATATTTTATAAATAAATGTATCAAACAGCAAATTAGAACCTTAAACAGCATCTTTATATGCATAAAACACTTTAGACTCTATATTTTCCAACTTATCTTCATGCAAAAACCAGTACTTCGAAGTTGGTCATAGTATTGTTTAAAGTGTTTTATCAATAAAGATATAGATACAGAACTGTAAAGTTTTATACTAGGCAGTATCAAAAAAACTTAGCAACTGGTCGTTTCAAAAACTTGATATAATGAGTTTTTATCATACAAAACTTGAACAAGGAATTTTTTGAAACGCCCTTAGTTCGCTTTATCTATAACAAATGGGATTAAGAAATTATAAAAATTGCCTAATCCCATTTCCTGAGGTTTTCATTTTTCTATTAAACCAGTTCAATTATAACAACTTCCGCAGCATCTCCACGTCTTTGGCCAATCTTATAAATTCTTGTATATCCACCAGACTTGCCCTTATATTTAGGAGCGATGGTATCAAAAATATTATTAGCAAGGTTTATACTGTTTCCGTCTTTATCTTTTACTTTATATACCCAGTTCATGATTTGCTTTCTTGCATGTAATCTTGAAGGGCTATCTACTGATTTTCTTTCTTCCTTTTCTTCTCTTTCAACAACTCTGTAAGATTTTTCGTTATGTGATGTAGCGCCTTTTAAAATTTTCTTTCCGGTTGGATCTAATTTTGCGCCGCTAACTTTTACATTTTTTGCTTCAAAATTATCAGCCTCTTTTATAGCAATTGTTATCAACTTTTCAGCTATATTCTTAACTTCCTTTGCTCTCGCCAAAGTAGTTTCAACTCTACCATATTCAAACAAAGAAGTTACAAGACCCTTTAAAACTGCCTTTCTTTGGTCCGTAGCGCGTCCAAGTTTCCTTTGTAATGGCATTTAATTTACCTCCCTTACCTTTATTTCAACAGGTCTTGTAGATTATATACAAGCTGCCTACTAATTTTAATTTCATTTTTTTCGAATTTTAAAAATATCATTCTGTTGATTCCGCAGCTTCTCTTAATTAACAAAAGTATTGTTTAGAATTTTAGACGAAGCAATATCTTAATCTTCACTTGGCGCTAACGCTAAACCAAGAGCGCTGAGCTTCTGCAGTACTTCTTCAAGTGATTTTCTTCCAAGATTTCTAACCTTCATCATATCTTCTTCAGTTCTGTTAGTAAGATCTTCTACAGTGTTTATTCCTGCTCTCTTTAAGCAATTGTAAGATCTAACAGAAAGATCAAGCTCTTCTATTGTCATCTCAAGAACTTTTTCTTTCTTAGTTTCTTCTTTTTCAACCATAATCTCAGTATGTTTTGCCTGGTCGGACAAATCAATGAACAAGTTTAAATGTTCACTAAGTATTTTAGCCCCAAGACTTATTGCCTCATCAGGTTTAATACTCCCGTTTGTCCATACTTCAAAAGTTAACTTATCATAGTCTGTAACCTGACCAACGCGGGTATTCTCAACTGTGTAATTAACTTTTCTAACTGGTGTATAGATTGAATCTACAGGCACTATACCTATTGGTTGACCTGGTTGCTTATTTTTTTCGGCAGGCACATATCCTCTTCCTTTATTCAAGGTCAATTCAATGTATAATTTATGGTCACCATTTAAAGTTGCTATATGAAGATCAGGATTAAGTATCTCTACATCCGCGTCAGCCTTTATATCAGCAGCTGTAACAGGTCCGTCACCTTCTGCCTCAATATAAACTATTTTCTGACCCTCGCTATGCATTTTCAATGATAATCCTTTGATGTTCAGTATAATTTCAGTCACATCTTCTACTATACCAGGCACCGTTGAAAACTCATGTAGAACCCCGTCGATTTTTATGGATGTTACTGCTACGCCTGGCAAAGAAGAAAGTAATATTCTTCTTAATGAGTTACCAAGTGTAGTACCATATCCTCTCTCTAAAGGCTCTACAACGAATTTTCCATATGTGTTATCTTCACTTATTGTTAAACACTCAATCTTTGGCTTTTCTATCTCGATCAACCTAAAACCCTCCTTTTTCTCTTGAATTTGTTAATGAGGGCAACTGATTCTTTATCTCTATATAGTCTTTATAAAATCCATAGGTCCCCGACTTTTCATTTTCAGTTGCTGCATCGAACGATCCTTTAAGTTTATATACTATTATTTAGAATACAACTCAACAATCAAGTGTTCTGCAATCGGTAAATCTATGTCTTCTCTTGCAGGTATTGCAGCTACTTTACCGACCATGTTTTCGCGGTCAAACTCAAGCCATTTTGGTATTGCTGTTCTTCCAACAATATCGCTTATTGCTTTAAACTTTTCCGAGCTTTTGCTCTTTTCTCTTAAAGCAACAACATCTCCAACTTTAAGCAAGTATGAAGGAATATTAACTTTCTTACCATTAACTGTGAAATGAGCGTGAGTTACAAGCTGTCTTGCTTCAGGTCTAGAGGTTGCAAGTCCCAATCTGTAAACTGTATTGTCAAGTCTGCTTTCGAGTATTTGTAATAGGTTTTCACCTGTAACACCTTTTTTCTTAGAAGCTAATTCAAAATACTTTCTGAACTGTCCTTCAAGAATTCCGTAAAATCTTCTTGCCTTTTGCTTTTCACGTAACTGAAGACCATATTCTGATAACTTCTTTTTCTGTTGTCCATGCTGTCCAGGAGCATAAACCCTTCTTTTAATTGAACATTTATCTGTATAGCATCTTTCACCCTTGAGTAAAAGTCTTTCGCCTTCTCTTCGGCAAAGCCTACAAGATGCATCAGTGTATCTTGCCATTTATATTTACACCTCCAATATAATTATCTAGAACGACAACCTGTGAATAATTATTCAACTTACAGCTGCCATATATATTAACTAAACTCTTCTTCTCTTAGGCGGTCTGCAGCCGTTATGCGGGATTGGAGTAACATCTTTTATAAGACTTACTTCAAGACCTGCAGCCTGTAATGCTCTGATAGCTGCTTCTCTACCTGCGCCTGGTCCTTTAACATAAACTTCAACAGACTTTAAACCATGTTCCATTGCTGCTTTTGAAGCAACTTCAGCAGCATTCTGAGCTGCATATGGAGTGCTTTTTCTTGATCCTCTGAAACCCAAGCCGCCTGCGCTTGCCCATGAAAGCGCATTTCCTTGAGTGTCAGTCAAAGTAACTATAGTATTGTTAAACGTGGAACGGATATGAGCCTGGCCACGTTCAACATGTTTACGTTCTCTCTTTTTTCTGGTTGTTCTTTTTGCTCCAGTCGTTTTAACTGCCATTTTATTCATCTACCTCCTTCTTGAATATTACTTTTTCTTGTTAGCAATAGACTTTTTAGGACCTTTTCTTGTCCTAGCATTGTTCTTTGTGTTCTGTCCTCTTACAGGAAGCCCCATTCTATGTCTACGTCCTCTGTAACATCCTATTTCGATAAGTCTCTTGATATTTAAGGCAATTTCTCTTCTTAAATCACCTTCAACTTTAAATTCTTTATCTATCATTTCTCTTAGTTTACTAATTTCATCGTCAGTTAAGTCTCTGACTCTTGTGTCTGGATTTATCCCAGTAGTTTTTAAAATTTCGTTAGACTTTGGTCTACCTATACCAAATATATAAGTGAGTCCAATTTCAATTCTTTTTTCTCTGGGTAAATCAACTCCGGCAATACGAGCCATCTTTTACACCTCCATTAAATTCAATCAGGTTCAATGATTTTACTTCTATGACAACTTACTATTTTTAGAATTAGTTCAAGACATAGATTAAACTACGCAGCCGCTCCTGACTATTTCAAAAAATAAGAAAGTATAACGCTTTTTAAATTAATTATCCTTGCTTTTGTTTATGCTTAGGATTTTCGCAAATAACCATTACTCTGCCTTTTCTTTTGATTATCTTGCATTTTTCGCATATAGTTTTAACAGATGGTTTTACTTTCATCTTTAGATCCTCCTTCTATCACTTAGCTCTCCAAGTTATTCTACCCCTTGTTAAATCATAGGGCGAAAGTTCAATAACAACTTTATCACCAGGAAGAATTCTTATAAAATTCATCCTTAACTTTCCAGATATATGGGCAAGCACTTTGTGGCCATTTTCTAGTTCTACCTGAAACATTGCATTAGGCAGAGCCTCAATTATTTTGCCCTCTACTTCTATTACGTCTTCCTTAGACAATATAAAAACCTCCTTATCAATCACGATTACCAATTTTTCTGTATATACTTATTCTTCATGAGTACCATCTAAAGCCCTTCTGACTTCAGAATTTGTAATTTTTATTTTATTTACAATTTTATCATTCAGCGGCTTTACAATTTCCTCTGTAATTAAAAGATGCTTTGTTTTTTTTCTTTTGGGTTTTTCTATTTTTCTAAGGTCGCCGTCTGAGATGAATACAAATAATTCGTCCGGAATTTTAACTATAACAAACTTTTTACCGGCATCCCGCCCAGCTTTGGAATAAACAACTTGGCCTACAGTATAATTCAAGGACATCACCTCTTATTTATGCTTAATTAAAATCAATTTTATATTTCATTTACTTATATTAAAATCATTATTAATCTTACATTTAGCAGAACAAAATAACGAATGGTTTTACGATATTTTGCTATAGATAAATGTTAAAGATTAATTGCTTTTAATATATTTTAATATAGACTATTTTAAATATTTACATAATCCTATGTTACTAATTTTTAAATGAAATATCTAAAATGATTCTAACAAATATTCAAATTATTATTTCATAATCTGATAATTATTTTCATCCGGCATTAATTATTCAGGTGTCCCTGTCAATATTACAGGTTCATCGTCAGTTACAATTATCGTATTCTCATAATGAGCTGACAAACTGTTATCTAAAGTCACCACTGTCCATTTATTTTCCAGCAACTTTACATTATAGCTCCCTGCATTGACCATAGGTTCTATAGCTAGCGCCATACCTTGTTCAAGTCTAGGGTTTGCGCCTCTAAATTTGTAATTTGGTATTTGTGGGTCTTCATGCATATCTCTTCCGATTCCATGACCAACATAATCTCTTACTATAGAATATCCTTTACCTTCGATATACTCCTGTATGGAAGTTGATATGTCACATATCCGCTTACCGACAACAGCATTCTTAATTCCCTCATAGAAGCTTTGCTTTGTAGCGTCTATGAGGTCTTGAGCTTGCTGGGATATATTACCTACTGGAAAGGTTCTTGCTGCATCCGAGTGAAATCCGTTAATATATACTCCAATATCTATACTAATAATATCGCCATCTTTTAAAGCTCTTAAACCGGGAATACCATGCACAACTTCATTATTAACAGATGCGCATATGCTTCCCGGATAATCAATTGCTCCTCTATATGGCGACTTATATCCTAGAAATGACGGTATCGCGCCATTTTTTCTGATATATTGTTCTGCTATTTTATCGAGTTCTAAAGTAGTGATACCTGGTTTAACTGCTTCCTTTAGCCTTATAAGAGCATTAACCAGAATATCACTAGACTTTTTCATTAATTCTATTTCTGAATTTGTTTTACGGTTAATCATTTTTCACACACCCAGAACTTCTAAAACTGCCTTCGAAGTTTCTTCTATTTCTTTTCTTCCAGCTACGGTTAATATCTTTCCTTTTTTACTGTAAAAATCAATTAGTGGTTCAGTTTGTTCATGATATGTTTTAAGTCTGCTGATAACAGTCTCTTCTTTGTCATCTTCTCTTTGAATGACTTTTGCCTGACATAAGTCGCAAGTTCCTTCTGTTTTAGTAGGCTTGAAAACTGTATGGAAGGTAGCTCCGCAATTAGGACAAACCCTTCTGCCTGACATTCTTTTTATAATTTCTCCATCATCAACATCAATGTTCACAACATGATCAATATCCGTCCCCATTTCGTTCAGAGCCTTCTGCAAATACTCTGCCTGAGGAATTGTTCTAGGGAAGCCATCAAGAATAAATCCGTTTTTACAATCTTCCTGCATAAGTCTATCTTTTACTATGCTTATCGTAAGTTCGTCAGGTACTAACATACCTTTATCAATATATTCTTTAGCTTTCTTCCCAAGTTCTGTGCCATTTTTAATGTTATTTCTGAATATATCGCCAGTGGATATATGAGGAATATTTAACTTTTCTGAAAGCTTTGCAGCTTGTGTACCCTTACCTGCTCCAGGAGCTCCTAACATTATAAGCTTCATAGCTACTATCCTCCTTTTACATCAAAAAATATTGAACTTCACTATTACGTATTGAACAACCCTCTTATTCTAAAAATCCTTTGTAATGTCTCATAAGCATCTGTGATTCCATTTGTTTGATTGTATCAAGAGCAACCCCAACAAGTATCAAAAATGCTGTTCCACTCATCCATAGCGACTTTGTGTCCGTCACATTACCAACAATTACTGGAACTACTGATATTACAGCAAGGAACAAAGCTCCAAACCAAGTAACTCTATTTAAAACTCTTGATATATAATCTGAAGTAGGCTTTCCTGGTCTTATGCCAGGTATAAATCCGCCGTTTTTCTTCATATTGTTTGCAAGCTCAATCGGATTAAATACTATCATAGTATAGAAGAAAGTAAAGAACATAATAAGCAATGCATAAATTACCTGATACCATATAGTACCCGAGAAATTTTTAATAAAAGTTACAAAGCCGTTCGTTGATTTTGCAAAGAAGAAACTAATAATCTGTGATGGAAACATCATAATTGACATAGCAAAGATTATAGGAATAACACCTGCTAAATTAACTTTAATTGGAATGTGTGTGCTTTGGCCGCCATAAACTTTTCTTCCAACTACTCTTTTTGCATATTGTACAGGAATCCTTCTTTCTGCCTGTGAAACCCAAACAACGCCTGCAATTACAATTAAAAATCCAATTATAATAAATAAAACTTTAATAACAGCAAGTAAAACATTTCCGCTGGTAATTCCAACCTGAATCATATTAGCAAGCCCACCTAAAGCTGCTGGTCCTCTTGAAATTATACCTGCAAAAATCATTAATGAAATACCATTACCAATACCGTATTCAGTAATCTGTTCTCCAAGCCACATTAAGAAAGCGGTACCAGCTGTAAATGTCAATGTTATTGTTATAAAGCTAAAAACTCCTGGATGAACAACAGCGCCCCTTATACCAAAATACAAACCAACTGCTTGTATAAAAGCGAGTATAACTGTTCCATATCTTGTATATTGGGCTATAATCTTTCTTCCTTCTTCACCCTCCTTAGCTAATTGTTCAAGCTTAGGGATGGCTACTGTCAACAACTGCATAATAATTGACGAGTTAATATATGGTGTAATACTCATTGCAAATATCGTTGCGAGCTTGAAAGCTCCGCCTGATACTATATCAAAAAACCCGAAAAGCTGTCCGCCTTGTTCAACTAATTTCTGAAACTCAGTTGGATTCAAACCTGGAACAGGAATATGGGAACCTATTCTATAAACTAACAATAGACAAACTGTAAATATTAGCTTTTTTCTTAAATCGGGAATCTTCCAGGCATTTTTCAATATTTCCAACATGCCCATATTATACCACCTCGACCTTTCCCCCTGCAGCCTCTATTTTCTCAGAAGCACTCTTAGTGAATTTTGCCGCTTTAACTGTAAGTTTCTTAGTCAACTCCCCGTTACCTAATATGGCAACACCGTCATTCACTTTTTTTACTAAGCCTTTTTCCTGTAAATCTTCTAAAGTAACTGTTGCTCCGTTATCGAATACATCCAAATCGGATACATTCACTTCTGAATAAACAGTAGCAAAGTCTTTATTGTTAAAACCTCTCTTTGGTAATCTTCTATAGAGAGGCATCTGACCACCTTCAAACCCTGGTCTTACTCCACCGCCTGCACGAGCATTCTGACCCTTATGTCCTTTTCCAGCTGTTTTGCCGTTTCCGGAACCTGGTCCTCTACCTTTTCTCTTTGAAACTGTCTTAGAGCCTGGTGCAGGTACTAAATCGAAAAGTTTCATATCTAACACCTCCTCTTAAATTTCTTCAACTGCAACAAGATGAGAAACCTTATTTATCATTCCTCTTATTTGAGCATTGTCATTTTGTTCTACAACACTTCTTATCTTTTTCAAACCAAGAGCTTTAACAGTAGCAACCTGGTTTTCTTTTGCTCTATTTATGCTTTTTACAAGCGTAATTTTTAATTTTCCAGCCATGTCAGCTACCTCCTAGCCCAAAATTTCTTCAACGGTTTTACCACGAAGTTTAGCAACCTCTTCAGCTGTTCTTAACTGGGACAAACCATTTATAGTTGCATTTACCATATTAATTGGATTATTGGAGCGTAAAGACTTTGTTCTTATGTCATGAATTCCAGCTAACTCAAGAACCGCTCTTACAGGTCCACCTGCAATAACTCCTGTACCTTCGTTAGCAGGCATTAAAAGTACTCTTCCTGCTCCAAATTCACCTGTTGCTTCATGTGGTATAGTAGTTTCAACAATTGGTACTTTTATAAGGTTCTTTTTAGCGTCTTCTATTCCTTTTCTAATCGCATCAGGAATTTCTGCCGCTTTGCCAATTCCACTGCCTATATGACCATTTTCGTCTCCAACAACTACAAGAGCACTGAAGCGAAAATTTCTACCACCTTTAACAACCTTAGTTACACGTCCTATATTAACAACCTTTTCTTTAAGGTCTAATGTGTTTGCATCTATACGTTGCAATTTGTCTCCCTCCTTCTATTAAAATTCTAAGCCAGCTTCTCTAGCTGCTTCAGCAAGTTCTTTAACCCTTCCGTGGTACAAGTATCCGCCTCTATCAAAAACAACTAGCTTTATGCCCTTAGCAACAGCTTTTGTTGCAATGAGCTTTCCAACTTCTTTTGCTGCTTCTTTATTTCCAGCAAATTTTACTTTTCCTTTTAAAGCTACATCTAAGCTTGAAGCTGCTACCAAGGTATTACCTGTGCTATCATCAATTACTTGAGCGTAAATATGATTAAGGCTTCTGTAAACATCTAACCTTGGACGCTCAGGAGTACCTTTAATTTTTTTGCGTACCCTTAAATGCTTTCTAAGTCTAATCTCATTTCTATTAGGTTTATTTATCATTAAAGTTCACTCCTTTCTACTTTTTACCTTTTCCGCCAGTCTTACCTTCTTTACGTCTGATTACTTCAGTTTCATACTTGATACCTTTGCCCTTATAAGGTTCAGGCTCTCTCTTACCTCTTATCTTAGCGGCAAACTCACCAACTGCTTGTTTGTCGATTCCTTTTACAATGATTTTGTTCTGCGCAGGAACTTCAACTGTTATTCCTGCTGGTTCTTCCATTTCAACTGGATGTGAGTAACCAAGTGTTAAAACAAGCTTCTTACCTTGTTTTGCTGCCCTGTAACCTACACCATTGATTTCAAGACCCTTTTCAAAACCTTTTGTTACACCTTCTACCATATTATTTACAAGGCTTCTGGTAAGTCCATGCAATGCTTTGTGTAATTTTTGTTCAGTTGGTCTCTGGACTGTTAGAACTTCACCTTCTACCTTTAATATCATATCCTTATGAAGCTCTTTTGTCAAAGTTCCTTTTTGGCCTTTAACAGTAATTACATTGTTTTCACTAATTTTTACATCTACACCTTTAGGTATAGCTATCGGCATTCTGCCAATTCGAGACATTATAATTTCCTCCCTTTCTTAAATTATGAGTTATAAAACTCTTTTCAGAAATATTTTACCATACAAATGCCAGGACTTCTCCACCTATACCCTGGGATCTTGCTTTTTTATCAGACATAATCCCTCTAGATGTTGAAATTACAGCTATGCCCAAACCTCCTAATACTTTAGGGAGCTCATCTTTTCCGGCATAAACTCTTAATCCTGGTTTACTGATTCTCTTTATTCCTGTTATTACATTGCTTTTGCTTGGTGTATATTTTAAAGCCAATCTTATTATACCTTGTTTACCATCTTCAATTTCTTCTATATTTCTAACAAAACCTTCTTCTAATAAAATCTTAGCTATAGCCTTCTTTATATTTGAAGACGGAATGTCAACAGACTCATGTCTTGCAGAACTAGCATTTCTGATTCTGGTTAACATATCAGCTATTGCGTCTGTAATTTGCATATGTTAAACCTCCTTTCAAAGATTCTTATTACCAACTTGCTTTCTTAATGCCTGGTATCTGTCCTTTATACGCCAACACTCTAAAACAGAGACGGCAAATACCGAATTTTCTTATATACGCATGCGGTCTTCCGCATAATTTACATCTATTGTAAGCTCTTGTTTGATACTTAGGAGTCTTTTGTTGCTTTAAGATCATCGCTTTTTTTGCCACGCTTTAGTTCCCTCCTTATCAGCCTCGGCTGAACGGCATGCCGAGCAATTTTAACAACTCTTTTGCTTCTTCGTCGTTCTTAGCAGTTGTTACAAAGGTAATATCCATACCTCTCATTTTGTCAATCTTATCGTATTCGATCTCAGGGAATATCAATTGATCGCTTATGCCTAACGAGTAATTACCTCTACCATCAAACGCGTTGTTTGATAATCCTCTGAAGTCTCTTACTCTTGGTAATGCTATATTGAATAATTTATCAACAAATTCATACATTCTGTTACCACGAAGGGTTACTTTACAACCGATGTTCATACCCTGTCTCAATTTGAATGCAGCTACAGACTTTTTAGCTTTTGTTATAAAAGGCTTTTGTCCAGTTATTATTGTCAAGTCGCCAACAGCTGCGTCCATAGCCTTTGGATTTTCTTTAACATCTCCAACGCCCATATTTACAACAATTTTCTCCAGCTTTGGTATTTGCATTGGGCTCTTAAAGCTGAACTTTTCTTGCAATGCAGGCACTATTTCATTAACATATTTATCTTGTAATCTAGCCATTCACCAATAACCTCCTTTCGTCCAGAGTCTATACGTTATCTACAAACTCTTTGCATCTTTTGCATACTCTTACTTTATGTCCATCATCAAGCTTCTGTTTTTCTACTCTGGTTCTTTCTCCGCACTTAGGGCAAACCAGCATAGCTTTTGAAGCATATATAGGACTTTCCTGATGGATTATTCCACCCTGTTCGTATCTTCCTCTAGGCTTCTTGTGCTTTGTGCTCATGTTTACGCCTTCTACCAGCACCATTCCTTTATCCGAAAGAACTTTTAATACCTTACCTTTTTTACCCTTGTCTCCGGTCTTACCTTCTCCGCCTGACATTATATAAACTGTATCGTCTTTTTTTATATGCGCAACTTTTTTGTTTTCCAATTTAAGCCGCCTCCTCCCTTATAGAACTTCCGGCGCGAGGGATAATATTTTCATAAATTCTTTATCCCTTAATTCCCTTGCCACAGGACCAAATATACGTGTACCTCTTGGGTTGTTATCATCTTTAATTATAACCGCCGCATTTTCGTCAAACTTTATATATGAACCGTCCGCTCTTCTAACGCCTTTTTTTGAACGTACTATAACACACTTAACTACATCACCTTTTTTTACAACACCGCCGGGTGTTGCATTTTTAACCGAAGCTACTATAATATCACCAATATTTGCATACTTTCTCCATGAACCGCCTAGAACCTTAATGCACATAATTTCTTTCGCTCCGGTATTGTCGGCAACTCTTAATCTACTTTGGACTTGAATCATTTTTAGTACCTCCTTCCTGTCAACTTACTGGGCTTTCTCGACTATTTCAACAAGTCTCCATCTTTTTTCCTTGCTTAATGGGCGAGTTTCCATAACTTTTACTCTATCACCTATATTGCACTCATTATTTTCATCATGAGCCTTTAGTTTATATGTTCTCTTAACGATTTTTCCATAAAGCGGATGCTTTACACTGTTTTCAATCGCTACAACAATAGTCTTATCCATTTTATTACTAACTACTTTTCCTACCCTTGTTTTTCTTAGAGCTCTCTCAGTCAATTTAGCTACCTCCTTTCAGGGTCTTCTTACTTATCAGTCCCTTTCAACTGCCTTTCACGTATTATTGTTTTTACCTTAGCAATTGATTTTTTAACTTCTCTTAGCCTCATTGGGTTTTCTAGCTGATTAGTTGCAAGTTGAAATCTTATTTTGAATAATTCAGCCTTCAGATCCCTTTCTTCTTTCTCTAATTCAGTCTGAGTCTTTTCTCTGATTTCACTAGCTTTCATTTGCTTCACCGTCCATTTCATTTCCGCGGGCTACAAACTTACATTTGATCGGAAGCTTATGCATTGCGAGTCTCAACGCTTCTCTTGCAATTTCTTCCGGCACGCCTGCGACTTCGAATAATACTCTTCCAGGTTTAACTACAGCAACCCAATATTCTGGTGATCCTTTACCGCTACCCATACGAGTTTCAGCTGGTTTCTTTGTTACCGGCTTATCAGGGAATATCTTAATCCAAACCTGGCCACCTCTTTTTATATACCTTGTAAGAGCTATTCTGGCTGCTTCGATCTGATTGCTTGTTATCCAAGCTGGCTCAAGAGCTTTTATACCATATTCACCATTTGATACTGTATTTCCTCTTGTAGCAATACCAGTCATTCTACCTCTATGAACTCTTCTACGTTTTACTCTCTTTGGCATCAACATTAGCGTTCTCCTCCTTCCGTTCTCTTCTTAGCAGCAGGAAGAACTTCACCTTTATATATCCAGACCTTAACTCCGATCTTTCCATAAGTTGTATTTGCTTCAGCAAATCCATAGTCTATATCAGCTCTTAATGTCTGAAGTGGAATAGTTCCTTCATGATAATGTTCAGTTCTTGCTATTTCAGCTCCGCCTAAACGACCAGCAACTGAAGTCTTTATTCCTTTAGCGCCAAGCTTCATTGTTCTTGACATTGCCTGTTTCATCGCTCTTCTGAAGGAAATTCTTTTTTCCAACTGTGAAGCTATGTTTTCAGATACTAATTGAGCATCCATTTCAGGTGCTTTTATTTCACTTATATTGATTAAAACGCTCTTTCCAGTCATTCTTTCAACTTCTTTTCTGAGCTCTTCAATACCAGTTCCGCCCTTACCAATAACAATACCAGGCTTTGCAGTATTTACATTTATTTTAATCTTATTTGCGGCTCTTTCAATTTCAATTCTTGATACCCCGGAAGAGTACAACTTAGTTTTAATAAACTTTCTTATTTTAACATCTTCAACCAATAGGTCGCTAAAATCCTTATCACTAGCGTACCATTTTGTATCCCAATCCTTAATTATTCCAATTCTCAACCCGTGTGGATTAACTTTCTGGCCCATTCTCCAACCTCCTTTTCCTTAATCTCTTTCCTTTAATACTACTGTTATATGACTGGTCCTCTTTCTGATTCTGTTAGCTCTACCTTGAGCTCTTGGCATAATTCTCTTTAAAGTAGGCCCCTGTGTAGCATATGCTTCTGCTACATATAAATCTTCTCTGTCAAGACCGTTATTAGTTAACGCGTTTGCTTCGGCTGATTTAACAAGCTTAAGTAATATATCTGAAGCAGCTTTTGGAGTAAACCTCAAAATACCATACGCTTCATCCAAATTCTTATTTTTTATCAAATCGACAACTATTTTAACTTTTCTCGAAGAGATTCGAGCATACTTAAGAACTGCTCTTCCCTCATCTTTTCCAATTCCTAAAGCCTTTCTTTCTCTTTTTGACAGAATGACAGGCTTTTTATTTTTTCTATGCACAGAGCTGTAAGTTTCAAGAAGCTGTTCTTTATCCTTAAGAAGCTCGTCTTTTGATCTTATCTGTCTTTCCAACCGGAATTCCTCCTTTCAAAGCTATCTGCGTAAACCTACGCAATACTATTTCAATCCGCTTGATTTCTCAGTCTTTCCACCATGTCCCTTATAGGTTCTTGTTGGAGCAAACTCACCTAATTTATGACCAACCATTTCCTCCGATACAAATACAGGTACATGCTTTTTACCATCGTGAACAGCTATTGTATGACCAACCATCTGTGGAAAAACCGTTGAAGCTCTTGACCAAGTCTTCATTACCTTCTTTTCGTTCTTTTTATTCATATCTTCAATTCTCTTAAGAAGTTTTGCATCAACAAATGGTCCCTTTTTTAACGATCTGCTCATTTATAATAATCCTCCCTTCATAAGTAAACTGTCTTAATTACTTATGTTTAATCACCTATAAATCCTATTACTTCTGGTTTCTTCTCTTAACTATAAACTTATCACTCTTATTTTTCTTCTTTCTAGTCTTAAGTCCAAGAGTAGGTTTACCCCAAGGAGTAACCGGACTTGGTCTTCCTATAGGAGATTTACCTTCTCCACCACCGTGAGGGTGATCACATGGGTTCATAACAACTCCACGTACAGTTGGCTTAATACCCATCCATCTTTTTCTTCCTGCTTTACCGATGGATATGTTTTCGTTTTCAAGGTTGCTTACCTGACCGATTGTTGCTTTACAGTTCAATCTGATCATTCTAACTTCGCCTGAAGGAAGTCTTACCTGACCGTAATCGCCTTCTTTAGCCATAAGTTGCGCTACATTACCAGCAGCTCTTACCAACTGTCCGCCTTTACCTGGCTTTAATTCAATATTATGAATCAATGTACCAACAGGCATATTTGCTAATTTAAGCGCATTACCTGGCTTAATGTCTGCATTTTCTCCGGATTCAACAGAATCCCCTTCTTTTAATCCAACTGGCGCAATTATATATCTTTTTTCACCGTCTATATAGTGAAGAAGCGCAATATTTGCGGTTCTGTTTGGATCGTATTCTATAGAAGCAACATTAGCCTTAATACCGTCTTTATCTCTTTTGAAATCTATTATTCTGTATTTCTGTTTTGCTCCGCCACCTATATGACGCACTGTAATCCTACCGTATGAGTTTCTTCCACCTTTTTTCTTTAACGGCGCAAGCAAGGATTTTTCAGGCTCTATCTTAGTGATTTCTTCGAAAGTAGAAACTGTCATGAACCTTCTTGCCGGAGTAGTAGGACTAAACTTTTTAACTGGCATCTCTTCTCACTCCTTATCAAACATAAATTATTGACCTACACCAAACTCTTCAATACTTGTCTTGTATTTTTTACCTGATGGTGTAATCTTTCCACCCTTTTCAAGGTATGATCCAGGTGTATAAGTTTTCTTTTCTCTGATTACTCTGCCTTTTTCGTCAACCTTGTACTTAACTTTGAGCTTACCGTTCTTATCCTTAACTTTCTTGATGATCATTACTGCTTCGCCCTTTTTGTTAACTACTGGTTTTCCGTCTTTATCCAACTTCTGAACCTTTTCAGCCACTCTCACATACTTTTCCTTTGGTCCTGCAGGCTCTAAGTCTATTCTAACAACGGCTTTTTTCCAATCAGGTCTTGAACCTTCATGTACTCCCATTCTTTTTACTTTACCTTCATAGTTTGCTGTATTTACTTTAAGAACTTTTACCTGAAACAACTTTTCAACAGCGTATTTAACTTCCGTTTTTGTTGCGTCTTCAGCGACTATAAAAGTGTACTTTCCTTCGTTTAATCCATCATTAGACTTTTCAGTAATATATGGCTTTAAAATGATGTCTTCTGCGCTTCTCATTATGCGTACACCTCCTCAACTTTCGCTACCGCATCCTTAGTTATTATAAACTTGTTGTATTTTAGTACATCGAAAACATTTATTGTATTAACAAGAGCAGTCTTAACTCCAGGAATATTTCTTGCCGCTCTCTCAACTAAATTGTCATTGCCTGACAACACGATCAATGCTCCATTATCAACTTTCAGATTTCCAAGAATTGAAGCCATCTTCTTTGTTTTTCCCTCTTCAACAGCAAGAGCGTCAACTACTAATATATCGTTGTCCACTACCTTAGATGATAAAGCTGACTTTAACGCCAATCTCTTAACCTTCTTTGGTAATGTGAATCTATAACTTCTTGGCTTAGGTCCTAATACAATACCGCCTTTTATCCATTGAGCTGAGCGTATACTACCTTGTCTTGCTCTACCTGTTCCTTTTTGTCTCCATGGCTTTATACCGCCGCCGCGTACTTCACTCTTTGTCTTTGTAGATTGAGTACCCTGTCTCTTGTTAGCTAATTGGTTTAATACTGCCATGTGCATAACTTCAACATTGGGCTCTATTCCGAATATTGAGTCCTGAAGTTCAATATTTCCAACAACTTCTCCACTCATGTTATATAAATCAACTTTAGGCATTTCATTTCCTCCCTTCCGATTTCATTTATCCGACTTTAACAGTTTCCTTTATTAAAAGTAAGCCGCCTTTTGGTCCCGGAACTGCTCCTTTAACGAGTAGTAAGCTCTTTTCATCGTCTACTCTTACAATATCAAGGTTCTGAATCGTAACCTTGTCAACACCCATATGTCCTGGCAACTTTTTGCCTTTGAATACACGAGCCGGGTTTGTATTAGCGCTCATTGAACCTACTCTTCTATGATACATGGAACCGTGTGTTTCTTTACCACCCTTTTGTCCATATCTCTTGATGGTTCCCTGGAAACCTTTACCCTTTGATATACCTGATATATCAACACGGTCACCATTTTGGAACATGTCCCCAACCTTTATATCCTGGCCTATTTCATAGTTTTGTGAATCAGGAACTTTTAATTCCCTTAAGTACTTCTTTGTTTGGACTTTAACTTTGCTAAACTGTCCTTTTTCAGGCTTATTTAGTCTCTTTTCAGTAGTATCCACAAATCCTACCTTTAGAGCTTCATATCCATCATTTTCAATTGTTTTCTTCTGAACAACAGAACATGGTCCGGCTTGTATTACTGTTACAGGTATTAACAAACCATCTTCATTGAATATCTGTGTCATTCCAACTTTAATACCAAGTATTGACTTTTTCATTTTCTTCCCTCCTGTGGTTATTGGTTCATAATTTAATATGAACTTGACCTTGCTAAATCAAAAGCTATTAAAGCTTGATCTCGATATCAACTCCTGCCGGCAAGTCCAGTCTCATCAATGCATCAACTGTCTTTGGCGTTGGCAGCAATATGTCGATTAATCTTTTATGAGTTCTCATTTCAAACTGCTCACGAGAATCTTTGTACTTGTGTGGAGCTCTCAATATTGTTATTATTTCTTTTTCTGTCGGTAATGGCACCGGTCCAGATACCTTCGCTCCAGTTCTTTTTGCTGTTTCAACTATCTTTTCAGCTGATTGATCAAGAACCTGAAAATCGAACGCTTTCAATCGAATTCTTATTTTTTGCTTGTTTGCCATACAAAAGCCTCCTTATAAAATACTCAATTTGTTACTTACAACAAGCATTAATCTGTACACTATGCCGGGTGTTTCATTATCTGTTATATAAAAACCCAGGCAATATATGGCTTCTTAAGCCAAAATAACCTGGGCTGTACTCATAGTGAATAGCGCATACTTGCGCCACTTGCAAAATGTACAGTGACTTGTCGCCCGGTTTCATGAATCGGACATTCTCCGTAGAAGTTACCTGCTTCATAGAGCAGCAATCTCCTATTTCATCGTATGTCATGTCACAACGAATAATATTTTACTACAGAATCATAAAATATGCAAGCGTTATTTTTAAAAAAAACTTAGGAATGTTGAAAAAATAACTTCTACTAAAATCTTCTCTTAAATGTTCACTTAACTCGTGAACATCCGCTCAGAATCAGAAGTAATTTTTCAATCATTCCTTAATTATGGACTTTGTATCTGACTTTTATATATCAGCATGGCTGATGCCGTTCGAGCCGGACCCTTAAGAAAGACCCGTGAGGGGCGCTATAATGCTCATATTCAAGGTCACTATAACATCTAACAATTTTATTAGCTTTTAGGACTAAATATTTCCCAGTAATTACTTCTGAATTATTTCGATCCTTCAATATATATCGGGCTATACTAATGTTTTCGTATTGATAAACCTTATGAATTCCACTATATAATTTAAGCCCAGCTTTGGCTGCTACATTGTAAACATTAATAAATAAACTCGCAAAGCCTTATAATCTTAGCTGGATTACACATGGTATTCATTAATATAACTCAGTTAGTATCCCAATACTCTAAACTCATAAAAGCTTGCAGAATCAGTGCTTGACGGCATGCCAGTTACAGTAACCCTTACATATCTGGCGCTGGCGGTAAAGCTGTCGGATTGGGTTTGCATTTTACTGGTTGATTTGGTTTTATCCACTTTCGTAATCCAATTTAAGTCATCGGTGGATACTTCTATCTTGTACTTATACACTACATTAGGCTTCTCCCATGTTACTGATGTATTGGTAATATTGCAGATTGAAACAAGGTCAACCTTCCACCAATGACCAGTACCAGTATCTGCAGCGCACCAGCGAGTTGAGGATGCATCCCCGTCATTTCCATTTGAAGCTGGATTTGATGATAGTGAACTATCGCTACTTACAGTCTTTCCATTAGCCAGATTAGTGGATCCTTTTCCAAACCATGTACCCTTAGCAATATCTATATTCCAGGATGGGTAAAATTCAGGCATGGAAACTGTAGTTCCGTTTACTGTCAATGGCTGCCAGACATAAGTAGCCTTTGAATTATCACCATATTCCCAGCGATCGCCACAATATAGATATGTTTTTCCTACTGTACCGTTCACCGGTAATGCATAGGTGCATTGTGAGTCCCATGTAAACATCCCACTTGGCGCGATTAACCCTCTATTTGTCCATGGGCCTGCCATTGATGATGCTGTAGCATAGCCATTATCGTTACTTCTCCATCCGGTTTTGTTAGACCATAGCCAGTAGTAAGTACCATCCACCTTTAAGATGGTTGGAGATTCTTTTCCATTCAAAGCACTCGCGCCGTTTAGTGTGATTTCAGTCCAACTGTGATAGTCAGAAGCTAATTTGTAAGCAAATCCGCTTTCGGTACAAATATAGCCAGTGTTGCCATCCTGATACGCAGTAAAATCGCTTCGATTTATTTCGACACCGCTTGAGTTCTTTATTGACCCTTTATAAGTGTAATCACCGTTAATGGTCGAGCAGGTGGCATATACAATCTCTTTATCTGCCTGGTATGTTTTATCAGCTGCATGAATAAACATGACATATTCTCCGGTGCTAGGGCATTTTATAATGTGTGGACGCTGACCGATGCGATTTGGACCCAGCTCTCCACTAGCTTGAACTGTGAGAATTTTTCTTTCAAAAGTCCAGTTCATAAGATCTGTGGAAGAATACATTGCCATTGCTGTAAAAAGTTCTGAGCCAGCCGAGCAATATTCGCCATATAAGTAATACTTTCCATTTTCGTACCAAATACCGCCGCCATGGGCATTTACAGGATTCCCATTATTATCATACCATGTTACCCCTGATTTAATAGATGGCATATTAGAAGGTGGATAGTTTATTGTTACTATCGGATAATTTAATGGAGTTTGATTAAAATGCTTTACCACAATAACTATATCCGACATATTTACTGCTGAATCCCTATTAATATCAGAAGAAATACTATATCTTTCATCTCCGGATATGCTATTGAAGTGCCTTGCAAACTCCATTATATCCGTCATGTTGATTGCATTATCCTGAACTCCGTTAATCTGCATATCACCAGCCCACATTTTTATGGGTTCGCTTTGGCTTCCAATCTGCAAATCACTTGTTACTATAATACCTGAAATCTGCCTGTTAAGGTAGTTTGCTTTGCTGATCTTAATGGTATATCCTGCTGAATTTGCAGGTATATTGTTTATTTCGAAATATCCGCTGGAATTTGTTTGAGAACTTAGCGGATATCCAATCAACTCTACCAAAAAACCAGACTTCAAATCTG
>JAUZPS010000129.1 GCA_030705945.1 Bacillota bacterium | reverse complement strand
TTAAAAGCGAAAAGAAAGGGGTGATAACTTGAAAAGGATTAAAAACAGCTTTACTCCTAGGCAATACATGATTACTCAGGATTTTGAATTCTTTCACAACAAAGATTACTCATTTAAAGGCGTAGATATGCATAATCACGATTTTTACGAGATTTTTTACCTTTTATCGGGGGACGTAACCTATATGATTGAGGGAAAGTCCTATAAGGTCAAGGAAGGGGATATAATAATAATAAACAACAAGGAGCTTCACAAAACAGTTATAAACCCAGAAACCATATATGAGAGGCTTGTAATCTGGATAAATCCTGATTTTCTGAAAAGGCAAAGCTCTGAAAATTGTGATTTGTCATCATTTTTTGATAAATTGTCAAGACAAGGCAGCAACCTTTTAAGGCCGCGACCTGAACTTCTGGACAATATCAAAGACGCGTACATAAGGTTGGAAAATGTCTATGGAAGCGATGCTCTAGGAAGCGATATACTAAAGTATATTTATATGACGGAACTTCTGGTCTTTCTCAATCGAGCATGCAATGACAGCAGCGATGAAAAAATCGATATCGAATTCAATAAGAAGGTAATAAATATTATAAATTATATAAACAAAAATCTGGATTCGGATCTGACATTGGAGACTCTATCAACCAAGTTCTACCTGAGCAAATACCACCTTCTTCGCGAATTTAAAAAACATACGGGTTACAGTATTCACCAGTATGTCTTAAGTAAAAGACTTATAATAGGAAGATCCCTTTTAAGGGAAGGAATGTCTGTTTCGGATGTAAGTTCAAAATGCGGCTTTGGAGATTACTCGAACTTTATCAGGTCCTTTAGAAGAAGCTTCGGATTATCCCCCAAAAAGTACCAGAAGTTTGTCGCCAATCCTGAAATATATAAAGCTGAATGGGAAAATATCTAATTTATTGTATAGGGTCCATCATATATTTTTTAATTGTTCCATATGCATGAAAATTGCAGATAAATCCGGTAATACTCAATGTGAAAAACGGAAGCAGCATTAAACCGATGAAAAAGTTGAGCATTGTTATAAAGGCAATAATAAAGCAAACCGCAAGTACTATAAAATTCGTTAAAAACTTTGTCACCGCAAAAATAAGAGCGTTTTTATAAATATACCTGGTTTTTAATTTGAAAGTCACTAGCATTGGGTAGATGTAAAGGTTCATCATTAAATAAAATACGAAAGCTATGCTCTGTAGGCAAACTACAATATTTACAATAGCGTTTTTATGCGGCATGGATAAATAAAAGCTTATGCTTAATATCAGGCCAACAAAGACCAACAGATTTATGCCGCTTATTATTATTCCCTGCTTAAAATTTTTCAACGCGTTTTGCTTATAATCATACCAGATAAAAGCGTTCTCCTCTCTAGCGAAGTTCCTGAGCACAAATGTAAAACCAGCTTGAGATGGGCCCACCGTTATTGCAGGTATGCAGACAACTAACATAAACATTACAGGCCAGTTGTGGACATTTAAGCCCATGTTTGTTTTATAATAATAAGCTAAAGCGTTACATATGATTTCAGCCAGTACAAATGCCGGGATATTAAAAATAAAGTGAAGTAAATTAAGCTGAGCAAGTTTAAAAAACTTACGGCGTAATATTTGAAAGAATACAACTATCCTTGGCTTCTGCATGTCTTTGATGGATAGTTCCTGCTCACTCTTTGATATATCTATCTTTGTAATACCATATTGATTAAAAGAATTCATTCACATATCTCCTTCGCATAAGGTAACGCTATTTTTAATATCCAGCTGTAAAGTTTATCAGTCATCTTAAAAAAGTCTTAAGTCATTTGCGCTATATGCATGAAACTATCTTTGCAGTTAATTATCTTTTGCTGTTGTCCGAGGATATAATTTCTGTTTCTTCGCCCTCTACATGAACAAAATACTCATCCTTTGGATTTGTAAAGCAACTGCCTATATATGCTCTTTGTACATTAGCAAGTTCGATCAGATATGTGTCCTTATGACTTTTATGCGTCTTGAAACTATGGATTTCAAGGCCTTCCACATCTTCAGCATGAATTGAGGAGCCCTGCCGCGTTGTAATGCTTACGCCATGAAAACAGATATTCTTTCCGTTTTTGAGGAAAAATCCTGCTCCCGCCATTGGTTCGAGATCGTACATCATAGCTGGCAACTGTCCTTTTTAATCGGGATTTTGTGTCATTTCGATATTTACATTGGTCAGTGTAACATTCTCTACCGGCAGCTCGGGTATTCCGTAGATAAAACCAGCGCTTGCAGTAACTTCACGGGCTGATACGCCGCTTAAATGAATATTCTTAAATACCGGAGTTTTCTCTGTAACGGGCTTTGTAGTCTTATCGAACAAGAAACTATTATCGGGACTTTCACCGCAGCAGTAATATGCGTGAATTACCAACGGAGAAAAAACTCTTTTCATATTTACATTTGATACCTGAATATCCTCCACAACTCCGCCTCTTGCGCGGTTTGCCTTGATGCGGATGCCCCTGTCGGTGTCGATAAATGTACAGTTTGAAACCACTACATTCCTTATTCCGCCGGATACGTCACTGCCCATAACAATTCCGCCGTGACCGTGATTTAGTATGCAGTTTGTAACCGCGATATTTTCTGTAGGCATGCCAACCCTTCTGCCGTCTTCATCCATTCCTGATTTAAGACATATGCAGTCATCCCCCGCATCAATAAAACTGTCGGAAATCCTGACGTTTTTACACGAGTCTATATCAATACCATCGCCGTTTGGCGCGTCATGAGGGTTCAGAATTGTAACACCGTTTACAACAATACCGTCTGAATACAGCAAGTGGGTGTTCCAGAAGGGTGAATTTTTAAGTGTCACTCCTTCAATAACCACATTGCTGCATTTCATTATCTGTATAAGTGGAGGGCGCAAGAATTGGCTCTTCCATCCACCTCCGCCGGAACCATGAGCCGTACAGGCAATATTTAGTTCAGCGAATTCCTTATCTCTTTCAGTGACAGGATATAATCTGCCTGATCCCATCCTTTCTTTATAGACCTTCCACCATGCGGCGCCTTGTCCATCTACGGTTCCTCTGCCTGTTATTGTCACGTTGCTGCATCCATAGGCAAAAATCAGGGGAGAGTACGCGTAGCATTCACAGCCGCCCCATCGGGTCCATACTGCTGGATAATCATCAAAATCATCTGAAAAAAGAATATTTGCTCCTGCGTCAATGTACAACACGATATTGCTTTTCAGATTGACAGGGCCCGTCAGATAAGTCCCGGCAGGAAAATAGACAGTTCCTCCTCCACTTTCCGAGCAAACCTCAATGGCTTTATTTATAGCTGAAGTGTCTTTTGTCTTTCCGTCTCCTTTTGCGTTGAAATCTTTAACATAAAAAAACACCGCGGATAAGTTTAACGCCATAGAAGTTACCCCCTTATACCCGCAAAATTTTCATATTCAACGCTTGCCATGATAAATGCTCCGACGCCTTTATTATCATTGGCTACCACAGGTTCGCTTATGTAGTACGAAAAGGAGCCGTCTCTGTATGGATGATCCTCGCCGCACCTGCCAAGTCCCGCAACCTTGCAGATGCCATTTAATATAACCAATCCATCATTATCGATACTCACGAATCTGTCAACTATACCTTTATAACCTTTAATCGCGGCAGTTTCATAATCCTTAGAAATATAGCCTTTCCTGATTCCCTTTAAGATAGAGTATACAAACATGCATGAAGCCGATGCTTCAGGATAATTTCCAGCAGTTTCTGCCTTATCAAGAACCTGAAACCACAACCCTGTATTTTTATCCTGATAGGCTATAACAGCCTTTACACAATCCCTTAATATATTGACAATCTCTTCTTTTCTAGAAAAAGAATCTGGCAGATAATCCAAGACGTCAACAAGAGCCATCAGGTACCACCCCATCGCCCTGCCCCAGAAATTCGGAGAACAGTTGTTATGAGGGTTGGCCCAGCTTTGGGCGCCACTTTCATCCCACCCATGATAAAGAAGTCCTGTATTTGGATCAATTGTTTTTTTGTAGGTTACAGTAACCTGTTTTGCAACATCCTCTAAAGCATCATCCGCGCCGAATTTTTCTATGAATTCCGCATAGAAGGGAGACGCCATATAGATTCCATCCAGCCATATCTGATGGGGATATCTCAACTTATGCCAAAAGACTCCCTCGCTTGTCCTCGGATGGCTTTTAAGCTGTTCTATCAGGGTATAGACGCCCTTTTTGTATTTTAACTCGCCTGTCTCATTATACAGAAAAAGCAGCAATTTGCCCGAGTTGATGTTATCAATATTATAATCTGGCATGTTGTATGTTTTAATTTTTCCTTCATCATCCACAAAAGAGCCTATGCTGTTTTTGATAAAATTAAAATACATCTCATCTTTTGTCTCATGCCACAAATGCTCAGCGCCTTTTAGAACAACTCCATTTTCATAACACCATTTATCATTCAGAGCCCCTCCGCTTTTTATAATGACGGAGTCGCACATTTTAACAGACCATCTGTCTTGTTTCATACATAAATCCCCTTTTATTCAGGCATAAGGGCGTTTCAAAAAAATTCCTTGTTCAAGTTTATATGGCGAGAACCTATTATATCAAGTTTTTGAAACGACCAGTTGCTATATATTTTGCAATAAACATTTTACATCCTTTTTTTTATATTGCAAAATATATACCATGGTTCATAAGTTGCGAAAAGTTCAGCTATGATAGTAAAATGCAGACGTATTAACTGCATTTTTAATGTAAAATCTTTTTCGCAACTTATATAAGTTTTTTTTGATACTACCTAACCTTTTACTGCCCCAATCATAACACCCTTTACAAAATACTTCTGTAAAAACGGGTACAGGCACAGGATCGGAAGCGTCGCAAACACAATGACTGAGTATTTTACCGCGTCAGCAACGCCTAACACATTAGCGTCATTCACGCCGCCTGAAATTGATGTGGTATTGCCCAGAATCAATATTTCACGCAAAATAAGCTGCAAAGGATACAGATCCTCATTCTGAAGGAATATGCTGGCATTAAACCATGAATTCCAGTGGTAAACGGCATAAAACAGGACTAATGTAGCCACAGTAGGTTTGGCAAGAGGTATCATTACCTTAAAAAGCAATGTAAAATGACCTGCCCCATCCATTTCGGCAGATTCAACAAGACTTTCCGGCACTGCCATAAAAGCAGTTCTAAGTATAATCAGGTTAGTTGTGTTTATTGAAACAGGAAGAATTAACGCAAGTAAATTGTCACGCAATCCTATTCCGTTTACAACAAGGTACAAAGGGATCAGACCTCCGCTGAAAAACATTGTAAAAACAATACCTAACATGATATATTTTTTTATAAAAATATTTTTTCGAGATAAAAAGTAAGCGCCAAAGGATGTCATTAATATGTTTACTGCAACACCCCCAACAACAATTATTATAGTATTTATGTAGCCTCTTGTTATATTGGGAAAGGAAAATACCATTTCATAAGCTTTAATGCTAAATCCCAGCGGTTTTATCAGAGCTCCTGTATGGGACATTAACTGCGTCGGGTCGCTCAAAGAGGCAAATAGCACATATATTAGGGGATATACAGTCACAATCGCCAGTATGCTTAGAAACCCAATATTAAAATAACTGAATACTTTTTCAGCTCTGCTTTCCTTCATTTTTAATTCCTCCTTTCCCTACCAAAGACTAGTTTCGTTGGTTTTTCTGCTGATCCAGTTTGCTGTGATGAGCAGCGCAAAATTGATAACGGAATTGAAGAGTCCGACCGCCGCGCTGAAGCTCCAGTTCAATTCCTCAAGCCCTTTTCTGAAGACCAGGGTAGAAATTACATCTGAAGTTTCATAAATTCCTGGGTTATATAAAAGAATTATCTTTTCATAACCTATACTGAACGCTTTACCGATATTTAATATGAGAAGAATAATAATCGTAGGCATTATTGCCGGTAATGTGACATGAAAGATCTGCTTGAGCCTCCCTGCTCCATCTAATCTTGCGGCTTCATACTGTTCCTGGTCTACTCCGGCAAGCGCGGCCAGATATATTATTGAGCCCCAGCCTATCTCCTGCCAGATACTCGATAACACATATATGGGTGTGAACAGTTCAGGCTTATTGAGCATTGTAACCGGCTCCCAGCCGAAGAAACCTAATATCTGATTTATAACGCCTGTATCAAGGGTAAACTCCCTTATCATACCGCAAATAACAACCAGTGAAATAAAGTGCGGCATATAAGTAATGGTCTGGATTGTCCTCGCAAAATACTTGTTCTTTAGCTCGTTTAATAATAGAGCTAGTATTATCGGCGCCGGAAAACCGATGACCAGAGTAGATATGCTTATTACAGCTGTGTTTTTCAAGACTCTTATAAAAGACGGGTCTGAAAAAAAGTCAATAAAATTCTTAATGCCTACAAAGTTGCTCCCAAAGATCCCTTTACCCGGAGTAAAATCCTGAAACGCGATTACAATTCCAAGCATGGGAACATAATGAAATATAATATAATACAGAACAACAGGCAAAACCATGATATATAAGATCTTGTTTTTTATAATATCTTTTATAATTCTCTTTTTTAGCGGTATTTTGCGAGTATTGCTTTTGGTTTCAGTTTTAGCAGTAGTTTCCGGCTTTATAGTTTCCGGCCTCATAGTTTCCAGCTTCATAGTTTCATCCTTCCCGAGTGATATAATAAAAACATTTGAAATAAGTTATATTAAAATCATTATTGATCTTAAATTTAGCCGAGCAAAATAACGAACGGTTTCAACGATATTTTGCAATAGACAAATGTAAAAGATTAATTGATTTTAATATATAATGGCAAATTCCAATGCTTATTCATAAGAATTCTTCAATTGCAATTTGCCATTATATCAACATAAATATATATGTGGGAGATGAGCATGCGCTAAATTTATCTCTTATTGTATCTGTCCAGCGCTGCCTGATAAATTTCCAGCGCCCTGTCGATTTTGAGCTTCTTTAACTGAGCTACGTAATCATCAAATTTAGAAATTGGATCTTGACCTGTTATAAATCTTATGGTCATTTCATCCACATAAGAGTTTACATTATTAACTATAGTTGACAGCTCCGAGCTTTCATCTACGTTAGGAGTGATAGGCAGCATTCTGTATTTCTTCTGGTCGTTTTTAGCCCATAAATCAAAAGCTTCTTTCTGCTGCGGCAGCGCATAGTATTGTTCTATATATCTCTTATCCTGAACAAAGGCTCCGTTTGTATGCCCTCTCATGTATTTTGACATTACTTCTGTAGAGGATTTCTTTTCTGGGTTATTCATAACAAAGTCTGTGTAAACAGGTTCATTGTCTACAAGTTTGTATGTTTCATTTTCAAACCCGAAGTTCATCAGCATATGACCTTCTTCACTGTACATGTAGTCAAGGTATCTAGCTGCTATATCCGCATTTTTGCTTTTAGCGCTTATTGCTGCGCTTCCAGGTCCGGAATATTCCAGAGATCTTACGCCAAACATAGGAGTCTCGCCCTTTTTCGCAGCAGGGTAAGGAACGGGTACAAGATTGAATTTAGGATCTTTACTTTTCATTGCTGTAAGCCATTTTCCAAGACCGCTCCCGCCAGAGCAGACAGTTGCGCCGGACTTGCCGCTTAACATATTGGAATCCTGCCCTTTGTTATCTGTCTGAGCAAAATTCTGATCTATCAACTTTTCTTTATACCATTTAGCCATAGTTTCAAAGAAATTCTTTCTGTTTGGTTCCATCGGACCAAATTTGACCTGATTATTATCAATATAGAAGTCCTGATATGAGTTGGTTGCTCCAGCAAACAGCTTAATAAACTCAGAGAAATTGGTGTTTCTGTCATCGTCAAGCTTAGTTGTGGCAGTCATAGGCGCCGTTGCTTTTTTCTTTTCTTTGAAAGCTGTCAGCATGTTGTACCAGTCATCTAATGTTTCAGGGATCCCAATATTCAATTCATCAAGCCAGTCTTTTCTGACAACGGGTCCGAAAGTAGTCAGCAACTCGTCATCAGGTCTTAAGAAAGGAAATACATAATAATGGCCATCGTCTGTCTTCACCATTTTATCCATGTCAGGTCGATCTTTTAAAATCTTTTTAAGGTTTGGAGCGTCATTATCAACTAACTTGTCCAATGGCTGAATAACTCCTGTATCTATTGCGTTGTTGGGCCCACCTGGATACTTCCACCAGTTATATTCAATTATATCCGGCAGAGTCCCAGAGGCTATCAATACACTGAGCGCCTGTTTTTCCTGTCCCTTAGGCGGATGAATGTATTTAACCTTTATTCCAGTTTTCTCTTCTAATCTCTTTGCTAAGGGCAGTTCGCCAAAGTTTTTTGCTACTTGCTGAACATTGTTATGCAGGATCATCCAATACTTAAGCGTTACATCTGATTTGATTGGATATGAACCGTTAAAAGGTACAGAAGCATCGGTCGGCTTGCTGGTGGTTTTATCACTGCCTGAAGAACATCCAAAAAGTGAAAACATAACTAATCCCGTTAAAACAATAGAAGCTTTTCTTGCCATTCCTTCCTTCATAAAAAATCCCCCTTAAATAAAATTAGCTTTTCCTGAATTTTATTTGTAAAATTTATCTAGGTAAACAGACAAAGTTAAATGTAACAAAGACAAAATTTTGCATTATAATTTAAATTCAGTTATTGCTCCTAAACCAGTAAATACAGCCATATATAATCTGTTTATTGAAACTGCGAGTAAAAAAATGTCCTGCCAAAGTATAATTTTGTCTCTTTACTATTTGGTAAAAAATACAATTCCATATCTGATTGCGCTAAAGCTATCTATATAAAAAGCACTATTAATCTTACATTTGACGGAGCAAAATAACGAACGCTTTAACGTTATTTTGCGATAGGCAAATGTAAAAGATTAATTGCTTTTTATCTAGACAGCCAACCTCCATCAACTGCGACTGTATAACCATTTACATAATCAGAGGCGCTTGACGCGAGAAATACAACAGGTCCCATAAGATCATCAGGCAATCCCCATCTTCCTGCTGGAATCCTGTCAAGAATAGATGCGCTCCTATCCTCATCTGCTCTTAAAGGCGCAGTATTGTTTGTCGCCATATAACCTGGAGCAATTGCGTTAGCATTAATGTTGTACTTTGCCCACTCATTAGCCATAAGTCTTGTTATACCCATAACACCGCTCTTGCTAGCCGTATATGACGGCACCCTGACGCCTCCTTGAAAAGACAGCATGGAAGCAATATTTATTATTTTCCCGCCAGTCCCCTGCTTTATAAACTCCTTTGCGACAGACTGACTGAAAAAGAACACTGTCTTTAAATTAATGTCTAAAACATCGTCCCAGTCTGTTTCGGTAAAATCAATAGCGTCTTGTCTTCTAATAATCCCAGCGTTATTGACAAGAATATCTATTTTGCCAAAGGTTTCAACAGCTTTTTTAATTATTTCCCCTATCGGTTCAATGTTCATAAGATTAGCTTTTACCTCTAAAAACTCTCTTCCAATTTCTTTAATTTTTTCCCGGGTCCCAGGCATCTCAACGTAATCAACTCCAACAATATCAGCGCCTGCCTCAGCTAAAGCTATAGCCATGCCTTGTCCCAAACCCGTGCTTGCGCCCGTTACTATTGCGGTCTTGCCGTCCAGCCTAAACCTGTCAATTATCATAATATCCCCCCATTATATTTATTTGCGCAGATTAAAAGTGATAAATCTATTACATTTGTCTGTCGCAAATCCCGTTAAATCGTCGGGATTTTGTCCTTGAGAATACGAAATTATTTTTTAAGGCATTCCTTAATATAGATAAAAAGCAATTAATCTTTTACATTTGCCTATCACAAAATAACGTTAAAGCGTTCGTTATTTTGCTCCGTCAAATGTAAGATTAATAGTGCTTTTTATATAGGTCACTTCAGGTCTTCCATCTGAACTGCATCCTGATCTGAAAATACCTGATTCTCTCCTGCCATTCCCCATATAAATGAATAATTTCTCGAACCGCAGCCCGAATGTATAGACCAGCTTGGAGAAATTACCGCCTGCTCGTTCCGGACTATAATATGTCTTGTCTCGGAAGGTTCGCCCATAAAGTGGAATACAATCATGTCTTGCTGCATATCAAAATAGAAATACACCTCCATGCGTCTGTCATGTGTATGGCAGGGCATTGTATTCCAAAC
>JAUZPS010000128.1 GCA_030705945.1 Bacillota bacterium | reverse complement strand
CATTATTAATTCTGCGTTTAGCAGAGCAAAATAACGAACTTTTTTACGGTATTTTGCGATACTACCTAAATGTAAAAGATTAATTGATTATTGCTTTTTTTAAAATTAAAAGATTAATCACTTTTAATTTGCAAAATAATTAATTCAGCAAATAAAATGATACACTATTTAATATACGCTTAGCAATAAGCATTAATAAATTAGTCCTAATTCTAATGATTTTCATTCCGATTTATTATATGCAAATTATCAAAAATTTATTATTTTTTATTAAAAAGCCCTAAAAAGTTAAATGAATTTGTAAATCCGAATAATTATTTAAAAAAGTATTAAAATATTCGTGATTATATTATATAATAAAGCCTATAAACACAGACTAAATAATTGAGAGGGAAAATGGACAAACTTCAAAGAAATGAACGAATAGGGGTCTTAATGAAGCTTTTGACCGACTCGCCGGGGAAAAATTTTACACTTGGCAGCTTTATGGAATTAATAGGTTCGGCAAAGTCGACAATAAGTGAAGATATAGATATTATTCAGGATATAATGAATAAATTTGATTTAGGCATTATAGAGTCTATACCCGGGGCTTCCGGTGGAGTAAGATATATTCCAGCCATAAGCGATGGAATGACAGCTAATATAATTAATGAATTGCGCCAAGAACTATCCAAAAAGGAAAGAATCCTCCCTGGAGGTTTTCTTTACATGCTTGATGTCATATATAATCCTAAAAGAATAGAAAGTATTGGACGTATTTTTTTAAGTCAATTTTACAAAAATGACGTAGACTATGTAATTACTGTTGAAACCAAAGGTATACCCTTGGCGTTTGTTACCGCTAAATATTTAAATGTTCCTTTAGTCATAGCGCGTCATTACAACAAGGCAACCGATGGAGCGTCTGTCAATATTAATTATGTTTCCGGTTCATCTAAAAAATTACAAACAATGGTTCTATCATTAAAAGCCTTAAAAAAGAATTCAAAATTACTTTTTATAGATGATTTCATGAAAGGCGGAGGCACAGCAAAAGGAATAATTGAACTTGCAAAAGAGTTTGAATGTGAAGTTACAGGTATAGGGGTGCTCATTAAAACAGTCAGCCCTTCAAAAAAACTTGTGGATAATTTTTTTTCGCTGCTAACCCTTGATTATGTTGATGAAGAAAATGGCATTATAAATTTAAGATCCAGTAAATAATGTTATTTTTATTATAGTTTCGCTTGAAAACCAAGATTCTGTACATAAATTTGCCACTATATTAAAAAAGTACAAAAAAAAATAAAAAGGTTAAGGAATTTATTAAAAATAAGCAGGAAAAAATAAATTTATATCGAATATAAAATATTAGCGGATAGAAACAAAATTATTACTCAATAATATTAACGGAAGGTGGTAAGCATAAATGGAAATTACTGATGTTCGCATTAGAAAAATTGATGCTGAAGGCAAGATGAAGGCAGTTGTATCTGTGACCTTTGACAATGAGTTTGTTGTACATGATATAAAAATTATTGAAAGTCAGAATGGCTTGTTTATTGCAATGCCTAGCAGAAAAACCCCAGATGGAGAATTCCGCGACATTGCGCACCCAGTTAATGCTGTTACCAGAGAAAAACTTCAATCAGCAATTTTGGAAAAGTATGAAACTACAACAATTAATGAGTAAAAAACAAAAAGACACTTAAAAGTGTCTTTTTTTAATGCCCAGAAATGAGTAAAGGAATGTAAGATTAATAATGATTTTAATATAATTACCGTTGAAAAATGCAAAAAAAAGTGAGAGAATATATTTGGCCTAAAAAAACTACTGTTTTGTCAATACAGATATTGGTATTGGCTACATTTGAAATCACGAAACATATAGAAACTTAATAAATGACTTTGAATATATTATGAATATATTTTATTTATTACCGGATAATTTTGAAATAACATAGGGATTCTCTTTTGAAGCTTCTTTGTTCATTATATATGTCTAGGTAATAGGAAGGGGTATTTTGATGGAACACTTAATGGCAGTAATACTCGCAGCCGGTGAAGGCAAAAGAATGAAATCAAAGAATTCAAAAGTTATACATAAAATATGCGGTAAAGCATTGGTAGAATGGGTTGTAGACGCCGCCAAAGAATGCGGGGTTAAGGAAAGCGTTCTTGTTGTTGGGCATAGACAGGATCAGATAAGAGAGTGTCTAGGAGACAAAGTGGCTTATGCTGTTCAGGAACAGCAGTTAGGCACAGGTCATGCTGTGATGCAGGCCCAAAAGTACCTTGAGGGTAAGGAGGGGCATGTAATCGTTCTTTATGGTGATACACCGCTTATAACAAGCAGTACAATTGAGAAGACAATTGCGTTTCATAAAGAAAATAAATGCTCTGCTACGGTCATAACAGCAGATTTTGCCGATCCTTCAGGATATGGTAGAATAGTCCGTGATAAAAATGGCGACGTTTTAAAGATCGTTGAAGATAAAGACGCAAATTGCGAAGAGAAAAATATTACAGAAATAAATTCAGGTTTATATTGTTTTAATATAAAGGACTTGCTTGCTGGCTTAAGCGAATTAAACAATGATAATAAGCAGGGAGAATTTTATCTTACCGATACATTAGAAATTCTTGCAAAGAAGGGTTCTAAAGTCGGAGCGCTAAAAATATCCGAAGCAAGTGAAATATTTGGAATAAATGACAGGGTACAACTCGCAGAAGCCGCAGAGTTAATACGAAAAAGAATTGTTGATATGCATATGAGAGCTGGAGTTACTTTAATAGATCCAGCTTCAGTTTTTATTGACGCTGGCGTTGTTATCGGTATGGATACAATAGTTTATCCAGGGACATATATAGAAGCAGGGAGCAAGATAGGAGAAGACTGTATAATCGGACCAAACAGCAGAATTGTTCGTTCAACAATAGGTAATGGCTCTGAAATAAACAATTCTGTAATAATTGAGAGTAAAGTCGGGATGGACACTCATGTTGGTCCTTTTGCTTACTTACGCCCAGGAAGCGATATCGGAAGCAAAGTAAAGATCGGGGATTTTGTTGAAGTTAAAAAATCTATTATCGGGGATAATACAAAGGTATCGCATCTGACATATATTGGCGACGCAGAGGTTGGAAGCAATGTAAATTTAGGCTGCGGCGTTGTTGTGGTAAATTATGACGGTAAGAAAAAGAATAAGACTGTAATAGGAGATAATGCTTTTGTCGGTTGCAATGTAAACCTTATTTCACCTGTGACTGTCAAAGATAATGCTTATGTTGCGGCAGGTTCAACCATTACTGAAGAGGTTCCTGAGAATGCTTTGGCGATTGCCAGAAGCAGACAGGTAATCAAGGAAGAATGGGTAACCAGTAAGGGTATGGAGAGAGGCAAAAAATAACTCTGTTATTGACGCCTTTTGAAATATTTACGCAATGTGAGATTAATTATATATACATAATTAAATGGAAAGAATTTAATTTATTGAATTTCTGAAAGGGGAAAAGTAATGAATTTGCATGGAAAGGACATAAAAATATTCACAGGAAGTTCTAACATGGAACTGGCTAATGAAATAGCCGAAAAAATCGGATTGCCTTTAGGAGCTGCCCATGTTGGTAAGTTCAGCGACGGTGAAACTGCTATTAATATAGATGAAGTCGTAAGAGGATCTGATGTATTTATAGTGCAGTCAACCTGTCATCCTGTAAATGATAACCTGATAGAATTGCTTGTAATGATTGACGCGTTGAAAAGAGCATCAGCTGGAAGGATAACTGCGGTAATGCCTTACTTCGGGTATGCAAGACAGGACAGAAAGGCAAAGGCCAGAGATCCTATTTCTGCCAAGCTTATCGCAAACCTTATGACTGTTGCGGGAGCAGACAGAGTTCTGACTATGGACCTTCACGCGCCTCAGCTTCAAGGATTTTTTGACATTCCGGTTGATCACTTGTTAGGCGTGCCTCTCCTTGCTCAATATTTTAAAGAAAGATTAGCGGGACTTGATGATGTAGTTGTTGTGTCCCCTGACGTTGGTAGTGTTGGAAGGTCTAGAAAGTTTGCCGAAAGGATTGATGCTCCAATAGCAATCATTGATAAAAGAAGACCTAAAGCTAATGTTTGTGAAGTAATGAATGTTATAGGCGACGTAAAAGGGAAAAGACTTGTATTGGTAGATGACCTGATAGATACAGCAGGAACAATGGTAAACGGTATACAGGCTTTGCTTGATATGGGCGCAAAGGAAGTTTATGCGTGCTGTACACATGCGGTATTATCAGGACCTGCAATTGAAAGAATTGAGAAGTCGCCAATTAAGGAACTGGTTATATTAAATACAATTCCACTTCCGCCTGAAAAGAAACTGGACAAGATTAAGGTTATTTCTGTAGCAAGTATTTTTGCGGAAGCAATTGAGAGAATTTATGGAGATATTTCCATCAGTACTTTATTTACACAGCAATAAAAACTTTAATTAAGTTTAATTTTTTGTTATATATGGGTATTATAATGATTATTAATGAATTTACATACTAATGCCGTTAAGGGTTAACGCCTTTATCGGTTTTTTTGTAGAGAAAGAGGTGTTAAATGGAAAGAATATATATAATTGCAGGACTAGGAAATCCCGGCAATAAATATGATAATACAAGGCATAATGTTGGCTTTGACGCTGTTGATATGCTGGCGAATTTGTATAATATAAGCATTTCAAAGGTTAAATATAAAGCCCTGATTGGCGAAGGCTCCATAGAAGGCGAAAGGGTCATTCTGGTGAAGCCGCAGACATTTATGAATCTGAGCGGAGAAAGCATCCGGGAAATAATTGAATGGTATAAAATACCTATTAGTAATATAATAATATTATTTGATGATATTGATTTACCTCTTGGAAAAATTAGAGTAAGGCCAAAAGGCAGCTCTGGAACTCATAATGGAATGAGGAGCATATTATACCAGATCCAATCCGATGAATTTCCAAGAGTTAGGATTGGAATAGGCAGACCGCCTGAAGGATGGGAGTTAGCCAATTTTGTTTTAAGTAAGTTCACAACAGAAGACAGGAAGATTGTGAATGAAAGCATAAAAAACGCGGCGGAGGCTGCAGTTGCCATAATTAATTCAGGAGCTGACACAGCGATGAATAAGTATAACAAGTAGTGAACACGATAAGAATCGGAAGATTTTTCAATAGAGTTGAGGTCCAGGTAATCTTATAAAGAAGGCGGAAAGAAAGCGCATGAATTTTTTAATTAACCCACTTTTGGATTTGGATGAGTACAATGGAATATTAGATTCTATTAAACTAAATCGATCAGTTGTTGTAACAGGATTGTCAGATTCTCAGAAGGCTCATGTTACATATTCCATAAGCGAACATTTAGAAGGAAAAGGCGTTTATATAACATTTGATGAAATTGAAGCAAGAAAAATTTACGAGGATTTTTATCTGTTTTATGGCGATGACGTAGTCTATTTTCCAACAAAGGAAATTACTTTGCATGACGTTGAAGCAAAAAGTAAGGACAATATTTTTAAAAGGCTTGAAATACTAGGCAGAATTATCGAAGGCAGCTATAAATTCGTAGTTCTATCAGTGGACGCCTTTTTACAAAAACTAATATCGCCTGAATTATTCATAAGCAGCGTATTGAAGCTTGAGGTGGGCAGAAGAATAGATCCGGAGTTGATATCTAAAAAGCTTGTTACTATGGGGTATGAAAGGGTAACAGTGGTTGAGAGTAAAGGTCAATTTGCTATCAGAGGAGGAATAATAGATGTATTTTCTATAAATTCCAACCTTGCGGCCCGCATTGAACTTTTTGATGATGAGATTGATTCTATAAGGGAATTTGACACAAACACTCAACGCTCAATCGAACAACTTCAGAGTGTAGACATAATACCCGCAAGAGAGATAATTTATACTGAGGATAGAAAAGAATCAATTATAAGTTATATACAAAAAGACCTTAGCGAGCTAGTTAAAAAAGTCAGCAACGATTACAAGCAACTTGTAAATGAAAATATTGCAAACGATATTGAAAAGCTTCGGACCAGCTATTATTTTCAGGGAATTGACAGATATATTCCCTATATAATTGATAAGCCTTCAAGCATTTTGGACTATGTCAGGGATTGCAGGATATTCGTTGATGAAAATGTAAAAATCAAATTAAGGAGCGAGAATATTATATTTGAATGGCAAGAGTCTTGTAAAAACCTTATGGAACGAGGACAGATACTGCCTGGAAGCTTTAATTCCAAGTTTGATTTTGAAAGCGTGAACGAGTTCTTAAGTGAACGGCAGACAATTTATTTAAATACTTTTTTAACAGACGGCCAATATCCACCTGGCATGGCGAGATACAATATAATATCAAAATCCACAGGCTCATATTTAAATCATATAGATTTTCTTATTAATGATATAAGACGCTGGAAGGATAGCAAGTATAAGGTTCTGGTTTTAGCTGGCGCAAAGATAAGAGGAGAGAGATTAAAGGAAACTTTGCTCAATGAAGGGATTGAAGCTATTTATAAGGAGTCATATGATGCTGAAATATTGCCGGGACAGGTTGTTATAACCCATGGAAGCCTAAATAAAGGATTTGAATATCCTAAACTCGGGCTTGTTGTGGTAAGCGACAAAGAGGTATTCGGAGGGGACAAAAAACGCAGAAAGGTTTCTGGCAAGGGCAAAGGAAGAAAAATTAATATTTTTACAGAGTTAAACGTTGGAGATTATGTGGTTCACCAAAGCCATGGAATAGGCCAATACACGGGAATACAGCAACTTAACGTAGATAATATCAGAAGGGATTACCTTAAAATTAGATATCAGGATGGAGATTTTCTCTATATTCCGACAAATCAGCTTGATCTTATACAAAAGTACATAGGTTCCGAGGGAAAAGTACCGAAGCTTCATAAGTTGAATGGAAGCGATTGGGCAAAAACCAAGAAAAGAGTTAAGGAATCTTTAAAAGAGATAGCGGAAGAGTTGGTGAAACTATATGCAAAAAGGCAGGCTATGAAAGGCTTTGCGTTTTCTAGGGATACTGTCTGGCAAAAACAGTTTGAAGACGCGTTTCCGTACGAAGAAACTGATGACCAGTTAAAGTGTATAGAAGAAGTCAAGCAGGATATGGAGATGGAAAAGCCTATGGATAGGCTTTTATGCGGAGATGTGGGATACGGTAAAACAGAAGTGGCAATAAGAGCTATATTTAAAGCTGTTATGGATGGTAAACAGATAGCGTATCTTGTGCCAACCACGATTCTTGCTCAACAGCATTATAACAATTTCGTATCAAGGATGAAGGATTTTCCTGTAACAGTTGATGTAATAAGCCGATTCAGGACGCAGGCTGACCAGAGGAAGATATTGAAGGAAGTAAAAGCAGGAAATATTGATGTATTGGTTGGCACACACAGGCTTCTTCAGAAGGATTTGCTGTTTAAGGACATCGGTCTTTTGATAGTTGATGAGGAGCAGAGATTTGGAGTATCTCATAAAGAAAAAATTAAGAATATCAAGCCCAATCTCGATATTTTAACGCTCACCGCAACGCCAATTCCAAGAACATTGAACATGTCTCTTGTTGGCATCCGCGATATAAGCGTAATTGAAGACCCGCCTGAGGACAGACATCCGGTAGAAACCTTTGTAATGGAATATAACGAAGAAATTATCCGTGATGCTATAAGAAGAGAAATTGCAAGGGATGGACAGACTTTTTATCTTTATAATAGAGTCAGTTCAATTATGAAAAAAGCGGCTGAATTAAAAGAGCTTGTTCCTGACGCGAGAATAGCTGTAGGGCATGGCCAAATGGATGAAAAAGAGCTTGAGGATATAATATATGATTTCATCAACGGCAAATACGATATACTGGTTTGCACAACTATTATAGAATCGGGACTTGATATGCCAAATGTCAACACAATTGTTATCGAAGACGCGGATAAAATGGGGCTTGCCCAGCTATACCAATTAAGAGGAAGGGTGGGCAGGTCAAATAGAATTGCGTATGCTTATATAACCCATAAGAAGGACAAAATTCTGGCTGAAACGGCTGAAAAAAGGCTTCAGGCTATAAGAGAGTTCACTGACCTAGGTTCGGGCTTTAAAATAGCAATGAGAGATCTTGAGATAAGAGGCGCGGGAAATCTGTTAGGGTCACAGCAGAGCGGACAGATGGAGTCGGTTGGTTATGATATGTACTGCAAGTTGCTGGATGAAGCGGTAATGGAGTTAAAAGGCGAAAGTCCGGAGCAAAATGATGAAGAGATAATAATTGACATAAATATTAGCGCTTATATTGACAATGATTATATTGGAATCGAAAACCAGAAAATAGATATGTATAAAAAAATTGCGTCTATTCAAAATGAGCAGGATATATCGGAAATTGAGGATGAATTGTTGGACAGGTATGGAAATATACCAAAACCTGTTAGCAACCTTCTTCTTATCGCTCATATAAAATTTCTTGCAAGAGCTTGTGGATTTTCATCAGTTACCGAAAAGAATGATTCAATAATTTTTCAATACAGCAGGGAATCTTTTGTCGATTTTTCCATAATCAATGGGCTGATGGACACATATAAGAGAAAACTCATGTTTAACGCCAGCAACAAGCCTTATATCACTTATCTTGTAAGGGGTGTTAAGAAAGAAGATATTGCTGAAAATATTAAAATTTTGTTACAAAACATTAAAAAATTGCAGGATAATAAATAATCTATTATAATTTATATTATGGCATATTCTCATTTCTTATTGGTTATAAGTAGTTATTTGTGAGGTTGCCGGCAATTTGGGGTAGAGGAGAGAAGGTCTAATATGAAGAGTAACACCAAGATAGTAATTGTTGCGCTTGTACTGGTTCTTGCTATTGCTATTGGAGGCACAATAGCTTATGAAGTTTATAATACTTCAAATAGCTACATAGCAACAATGGCCGGTGAAAAGATTTCCAAAGCTGAGTTTCAATTTTTCCTTAGGATGATTAAGGATGATTATGAATCAAAAGCAGGTGTTGATTATCAGTCAGATGAAGCTAAAAAGAATTTCTGGAAGACGCCTATTAACGGTGAAGATGCGGAGACAGCTGCTAAAAATGATGCGCTTAAAGAGGTTCAGAAGTTTAAGATCATGCTGGAGAAAGCCAAGGAAAGTAACCTTACGCTTAGTTCGGAAGACTTGGAAAAGGTTAAGTCAACAATGGACAATATGATTTTACAAGAGGGCAATGGCGATAGGATAGCCGCCGATAAAGCAATAAAAAGCAAATACTGGATCAGTATTAGCGATTATGAGACTATTTATAAGGATTATATGCTTGCATTCGGTAAATATGCCAGTATCGAAGCTGATAAGATAAAAATAACCGATGAACAGTTGCGTTCGGAATATAAAGACAAAATGGATAAAGAAGGAAAGGTAACAGTATGGGAAGTTTTCCTAGAGACTAAGGATAGTTCAGGAAAGCCGCTATCTACTGATAAAGTTAATGAAAAGGCGAAGCTTGCTCAGGAAGTATTGGATAAAGCTAATAAGGGAGATGACTTTTCAAATCTGGTGTCCCAATATACAGATGATGTTGGGGCAAAACAATCTGGAGGAGAATTTTCGGTAAGCAAGGATGAAAAAATGCCTAAAGAATATTTAGATTGGGTCTTCAAAGCGAAAGAAGGAGATATTGGACTGGTTAATACAAGCAATGGTTACTATATAATAAAAAGGCCTAGATTTGCTGAACTTAAAGAAACCTTAATGAGATCTTATCAATTGGATGAAGTAAATAAAAAGCTGGACCAATGGATGAAGGAAGATCAGTACAAATTGGAAAAGAATAATAGCGCATTAAATTCAATATCATTATATTGAGCATGATTGAAAAATTAATAAAAAACGACAGTAAAGGGCGTGGTTTAATAGGGAAACTTGTTGAACCATACCCCAAACCGATACGGATAATACAAAAGCGGCGCTAATTTAATTGCTAAATAGTGTCGCTTTTCTTGATAAAATGAACAAATAATTACTTCCATTTTACTATAGTTCCCATCAGGTCATTTAAGGTTCACACCCTTACAATAAAATAGTCAAAAATTGACGAGAGCTAACGCCTCTTAAGTCAATTAAATTTTCCAGTGATTATTAGGAGAAGGTCACACCCGTTCCCATCCCGAACGCTGCAGTTAAGCTTCTCAGCACCGACGATATTTAGCTGGTTG
>JAUZPS010000127.1 GCA_030705945.1 Bacillota bacterium | reverse complement strand
TATCGGGTTTTTGAAACGACCAGTTGACCAGTTATTTTATTGATACTATATAAAAAGCAATTAATCTTTTACATTTGCCTATCGCAAAATAACGTTAAAGCGTTCGTTATTTTGCTCCGTCAAATGTAAGATTAATAGTGCTTTTTATATACCTAATATATATAAAAAGCGTCTTAACGACCGTTAATACCTAAGGAAAGGCTAAAATTATGAAAATACTTCTTATTGCGCCGGATCTGGAAAGTAAATTTCAGAAATCGCCAAAAGGATTCAAAATTCCATATCCCATAATGTTTTCTACTTGCGGACTGCAAATGCTTGCAGCGCTGACTCCTCTTCACCATGATATTCATATTGTAGATGAGACAATTGGTGAAAAAATAAATTATGATGGAAAATATGATTTGGTAGGTTTAACAGTTATGACAACCCAGTCATCCAGGGCTTATATGATTGCTGACAGGTTTAGGGAAAAGGGTGTTAAGGTTGTCATGGGAGGATACCATGCATCAGTTTTGCCCCATGAAGCGCTTCAACACTGTGATGCAGTATGTGTTGGAGAAGGTGAAAAGGTTTGGGGCCAAATTCTTATAGACGCTGAAAGAGGAGAGTTGCAGGAAATATATCATGAAAAGACTCTTATCGATTTGGCAGAGGTTCCATGGCCAAGGCGGAGCCTTGTTTCAAATAGGAGGTTTGGTGTAAAGAACTTTATTCAGACCAGCAGAGGCTGTCCGTTCGCATGCTCTTTCTGCTCAATTATAAAGTTCTTCGGGTATACATTCAGGTTTAGACCTGTCAAAGATGTTGTAGCTGAAATTAAGAACCTCAAGGAAAACGGTCACTTGAAGTGGAATATGGTTTTCTTCAGCGACGATAATATATGCGGCGACCCCAAGTATGCAAAAGAGCTTTTCAAGGCTCTCATACCATTAAAGATAAAATGGGGCAGTCAAAGCTCAATAACAATTTCAAATGACGACGAATTGCTGGAGCTAGCGAAAAAAAGCGGCTGCGTCGCTCTGGCTATGGGGCTAGAGTCAATTTCCGACCAATCGCTAAAATACGCAAATAAAAATATGGGAGACGCCCAATACTATAAAAAGGCTATTGCTAAAATCCACAGCTACAAAATAGCTGTATTCGGGTTGTTTATATTCGGTTTTGACAGTGATGATAAAAGTGTATTTGATGCAACATTAAGATTCGTTGAGGATAATTATCTTGAATACGCCATGTTTTCAGTGCTTACACCTTTGCCTGGAACCAAGTATTTTAATGAGTTTGAGGCTCAGGGAAGGCTGCTTCACAAGAACTGGGCAGACTATGATTTTCAGCATGTAGTATTCCAGCCCCTGCAGATGACTGCTCAGGAATTGCAGGATGGCCGCTATTATACGGCAAAGAGAATCCATTCATTCAGATCAATTTTCAAAAGGGTTATTGGCGCTAAAACCAACTTGGTTTTCCCTATCATAATGAATTTGGCATTAAAAAGGCTGTATTATCATTTACCCAAAATTTAATTTACCAGAGCCTCCTGCTATACTGTTAAAAAGCGCGCCCCTGAAAATCTGCCAGTACCATGGTTTGCGGAATTTTTTGAAACGACCTTATCTATATAGAAATGGAATTCATATATGAAGATATTGTTTATTTTACCTTATGATAATACCTATAAATATAAAGGCGGATTCACCAGAGCTATTTCATACGCTCCTCTGACTTTATCTGTCTTGGCGGCTCTTGTGCCAAAGGAACTTGGGGCTCAGATCAAAACTATCGATGAAGGAATTCAAAAACCTCTAACTGATGAAGCTTTTGATATAGTAGCGATTACCTGCGTAACCTCTTCTGCTAAACGGGCATATGAATTATGTCATTTCTGGAAACAGAAGGGAAGCTATGTTATTTTAGGCGGTGTTCATCCGACGTTAATGACAAAGGAAGCTGCAGCTCACAGCGACAGTGTTTTTGTTGGCTTTGCAGAGGAAACTCTGCAAGAATTCTTTGAGGATTATATAAAAGGAAGACCAAAGAAAATATATAGAAATGAATCCAAATGCAGATACTTATCGATGCCGTTTCCTAGACGTGATTTAGTAAGCGATAAATATATGAAGATACCAACTGTAATAGCCAACAGGGGCTGCCAAAACCGATGCAGCTATTGCTCGGTTCATAAGCTATGGGGAAACACTGGGTTGACCAGGCCGGTTAGCGAAGTAATAAGCGAAATACAGGCGTTAAAGAGCAAAAGGATTATATTGCTTGATCCAAGTCCTACCTCTGATGAAGAATATGCAGAGGAGTTTTTCAAAGCGCTAATTCCACTTAATATAAAATGGTCAGGCCTCAGCACAATCGATGTTGTAAAAAAGAACAGGCTATTTGAGCTGATGATCAGAAGCGGCTGCGAGGGGATTCTTTGCGGCTTTGAAAGTGTACAGGGTGAAAGTCTTAAGGCTGTAAGCAAATCTACCAATAATATCGCGGAATACAAATATGCCGTAGATGAATTTCATAAAGCGGATATACCTGTTTTAGGGTGTTTTGTAGCCGGGTTTGACAGTGATACTAAGGAAAGCCTTCTAAATACAATTGATTTTATAGATCATATAGGTATAGACCTACCGAGGTTTTCAATTTTAACGCCTTTCCCGGGAACAGCTATGTTTGAAGAATATGAAAAGAACGGCAGAATACTGACCATGGATTGGAATATGTATGATACCATGCATGTTGTTTTCAAGCATAAAAAAATGCAAACGCAAGAATTATATGAGGCATTCTCGCAGATGTGGAAAAAAGCTTATTCAGTTAAACGTATTATAAGACGACTTAAAAATACAAGAAGAGAAAAAATAATAAAGCTTGGAGCCAATCTGGGTTTTAAATATTATGCTCACAAGCTTAGAACTATAGATAACCAAATGTAAAAGCTTAATTGATTTTAATATAGTAAAAAAAGTATAAAACTAATTTTACATTTGGGTATATATAAAAAAGAACTGTAAAATTTATAAATATAAACATTACGAAGTATTAATGGAGTGAATTACTGTTATGAGAATATTAGTGGATGCGGACGCTTGCCCGGTGAAAGGAATTATAATCAGGGTTGCAAAACAAAAGGATATTCCTGTTATAATGATCTGCGATACAAGCCATGAAATAAATGATGCTTACAGTACCGTTATAACGGTTGAAAAAGCAAGGGACAGCGTTGATATTGCTTTAATAAACAACGCTAAAGCAGGAGATCTTGTGGTGACTCAGGATTATGGGGTTGCTGCAATGGCTATTGGAAAAGGTCTGACAGCGCTAAACCAAAACGGGCTTATATATTCGGATAAAAATATTGACAGACTTTTATTTGAACGTCACTTGGGTCAAAAAGTTCGTCGAGCTGGAGGAAGGACATCGAACGCCAGAAAAAGAACAAGGGAAGATGATGATAAATTTGAAAGGGCATTGCTATCTCTCTTAGAATTTCAGAATTCTATTGAAAGCCCTTGAGCTTGAAAAACCAATACTATACAACAATACAGACAGAAAGGGCAATGCATATAAGAATATATTAGCAATGCCTGTAAGCCTTGAATATTCTATGAGAGATGGAAGATTCCGTCTGTCCTTGTATTCTATAGATGATAAGAGACCAATTATGACTAATATTTTTACATTGACAGACTTGAGAATTGTTGATGAAGAGGTTGGTGTCGACAGAAATGAAGCTAAAAAGATCCTGTTTGAACAAAAATATTCCGAAGAACCGGTATTGATTGAGGTAACTGCAATTAAGTGGTTTAAATATTAGCATAAAAATGATAGTAAATTATTTGTTTACTTAATGCAGCATCAAAAAGAAAACCTCAAAAAAGAAAACTTCTCAACTGGGCGTTTCAAAAATTTGATTTAACAGGTTTTTATCTTACAAAACTTGAACAAGGAATTTTTTGAAACGCCCTTAAATATTAGAATTTATTTTTTGTGAGTATTAATGCTTCTTAAAGCTTTTGATATCCTTTTGGTTTCTTCTAATTCCTGAGTTTTTTCTTTCATTGGATCAGAATTATTTTCTTTTGTTTTGTTTTTTCCCATAGCAATTTCCACCTTTCTTACTATTATATAAAAAGCAATTAATCTTTTACATTTGCCTATCACAAAATAACGTTAAAGCGTTCGTTATTTTGCTCCGTCAAATGTAAGATTAATAGTGCTTTTTATATAGTTTAGCCAGGGATATAGGAAAATATATATATTGAAAATTATGGTTTTAAGTATATATATCGGAAAATTCAACGCTAGCCATATATAAATATTTTCTTGACATAGTATCCTCGATTGAGACTTCAATATCTGAGGGTTGCAAGTTTGCCGGAAGTCGGATTAGAAACTCGGTATATTCGCCAAAGCTGGTGTTTACACTGATTTCTCCGCCATGCATTTCCACAAGAGATTTAACAATAGACAAGCCAATACCGCTTCCCTCAGTTTCCTTTGTTAAGGAAGAATTAACCTGCCTGAATCGTTCGAATATTTCTTCTTTTTTATTTTCAGGTATTCCGATTCCGGTGTCTTTGACAGAAACAATAATTCCATCTTCAATATCGTGTAATTCCACAAATATGCTGCCATCGGGTTTATTGAATTTGGTGGCGTTAGAAAGTAAATTGAGAATAATCCTTTCTATTTTATTAATATCGCAGGACATTATCTTTTCTTCCGTATCAGTATCAAAAGTTAAGGTTATGGATTTGCTTTCAATGAACTCAGCAACTGACAAAGTAACACGCTCAATTACATCAACGATATTACAATTTTGATAATGTATATCAAAAAAACCGGAGTCAATTTTAGTAATATCTATTAAATTATTGATTATCTTGAGAAGCCTATAGCAATTTTGCCGCATTATTGATATATTCTTAAATAACTTACCATTGAATTCATGAGAATTGTTTATATCTTTGTAAGACTCAATTAACTGAACGGATCCAAGAATAACATTTAAAGGCGTTCTGAATTCGTGGGATATATTGGTAAAGAATTCGGTTTTGAGCTTGTCATACTCGATTGCTTCGTTTAATAGTCTGACATTTTCATCGTTAGCCTGCTTAAGTTTTTCTTCAACAATCTTTCTTTTAGTTATATCAGTTTGTGTGCCAATAATACGAAGTATTTTGCCATTATCATCCCAAATACCCTGCCCCTTGACTTGAGCCCACACATAATCCGTGTCCTTGATTTTTATTCTGCATTCACAGCAGAATTTATTAATTTTTTTATCTGTATAATCTTTCATTTCCGTATAAACGACGTTTATATCATCCGGATGTATCAATTTCCTCCAGAAATCCATGGGATTTAAAATATTGCTAGCTTCAAAATCAATTTCTTGATTTAGATGAGAGGAAAAATATAAGGTATTATTTTCAATATCATAATCCCAAAGACCGTCAGTGGTGCCGCTAATTACCAGCCTGTACATTTCATCCTTTCTCAGCAGTTCTTCTTCAGATTGCTTTAGCTTTTTTATGCTTCGATCAATTAGAAAATACAGCATTATACCTGTTGTAATTACAAAAAACCAGCCCTTTAGGATTGATAACTCAGTCATTAAAGATTGCTTTAGCTTAAAGAATCTTAACAATGAATCAGAGAATAAAATCCAGACTGAACTAAGACTAACATATATTAGTGTAATATATGTTGAAGATTTCAGTGTTCTTTTATTTGTAATACTTTTATAATACTTGGATTTACCATTGCGAAAATTTATTTGTCCATTGTTTTTTATTAGCACGTTTTTTCTCCTGTCTAATAATATTAATATATAAAGCCTATCTGAAGGTTGAATATATTTAGGTCGTTTTAAAAAATTCCTTGTTCAAGTTTATATGACGAAAACCCATTATATCGAGTTTTTGAAACGACCAGTTGTAAAGTTATTTTTTTTGATACTACCTTAATTGAATAATCCGAGATCAAAATCTCTCAGATTAAAATTTCTTATACTTGCCGCAAAGTAGAGTATAATATTCTTTGGATTTTGTAAGAATTAATTTAAGAAATATTATGATGGCTATCCTATATATTTTGCAATAAACATTTTACATCCATTTTATATTGCAAAATATATACCTATATCTGATAGCATTAATGCAGTTAATATTACCATTTCGATAAAATTATGTCAACAAAAATGAACGCAGACTCAGATGAAAATTGTAAACAGTCATTTAATATAGGTAAAAGGAATTATTTTTTGCATTTTACATCAAAACTATGTTATAATTATATATGTAATAATTGTCTTTATGTTGATATCTTCAAAATAAAAAATCAAAAATTAATTAGTTATAACTTGCCTTACCTATTTACTTCAATTGTAACTTAAAATCAGATGTTGCATAAATGGTATTTAATCATTCCATTACTAAAAATAAGTCTTTTGTATTTATATTTTTTCATAAGATAAAATAATATTTTTTTAATGTCGCGGCGCATCATAGGACGTTTCAATAAATTCCTTATTCAAGATTTGTACAATGATTACCCATTGTTCAAGTTTTTGAAACACAAAGTATACAAATTTATTTTTGATACTACCTTAATCATTTGTTTTCGTTTCTACATAAAAAGCAATTAATCTTTTACATTTGCCTATCACAAAATAACGTTAAAGCGTTCGTTATTTTGCTCCGTCAAATGTAAGATTAATGGTGCTTTTTATATACATAAGTTGCGAAAAAGATTTTACATTATAAATGTAGTTTCGGAATGCATTCTTGGTCATGTTTTATAGAAGAATAAAGTAATGGATAGATTTTTGAAATTCTCAAAAAACTTAAGGAGGAGATACTATGAGTCAAAATTCTTTAAAGGTTCTTATTTGTGATGATTCCATACTGATCAGAAAGAAACTTAAGGACTGCCTGCTGGAGTTAGGGTGTTCAGAGGTCCTTGAAGCGCTGGATGGGCAAAAGGCTGTTGACATATATAAAAAGGAGAAGCCCGATCTTGTTTTCATGGATATTGTTATGCCGATAAAGAACGGCATAGAGGCCATTAAGGAGATTATTGAATTTGATAAAAACGCAAAAGTGGTTATTGCGTCATCATCCGGAACAAAAACACATTTAAGACAAGCCTTGGAGGCAGGAGCGTATGAATTTGTTCAAAAACCTCTGGACGAGAACCAAATTAAGAATATAATACTTAACTTCAAAAAGGAGGACTAATATTATATGTTTACTCAACTTTTCGGAAGTTTTCTATTAAATAAGAAGATTGTAGCAGCTGAGCAGTTAAAAGACGCGTTGGATTATCAGAAGTCAGTCCATTTAAAACTTGGAGTTCTAGCCGTTAATGCAGGATTCATGACTTCTGCCGATATTAATGAAGTACATAATATGCAGTCAAAAAAGGATAAAAAATTCGGGGAATTAGCGATTGAAATGGGATTTTTGACTGAAGAGAAGCTTAATATATTGCTTTCTACACAGAAATCAGGGCATTTGTTGCTGGGACAAGCGCTTGTTGATAAAAATTATTTGACACTTGAACAGTTTGAGAATGCTTTGAACATGTATAAAAATGAGCATCATCTGACAAATGACCAGTTTAGGATGCTGCAAAACGGAGATGTTGATGAGATTGTAAATGCGCTATACAACTTTACTGGCTGTTCTGAATGTGAAATTTATAAGAGCTACTTTTCGCTTTTAATAAGAAATATTATTAGATTTATTGATGCGGATTTTACTCCGAAGGATAAAATACAGGTTTCAGACTACAAATTCAACTGGGTTGCTACTCAGGATATTTTGGGAGAAATTGAACTGTATACCGGTATAGGCGGTAAGGAAAAAGCTATTATTGGTTTTGCCGGCAAATTCGCCAATGAGACATATACAGTAAATGATGAATATACTCAGGCAGCTGTTGGAGAATTTCTAAATCAGATAAACGGAATGTTTCTGGTAAACATGTCCGACAATAACATTGAACTCGAGTTAACGCCACAGGTAACAATTAATGAAGGTTCTTTAACAGATCTTACTGAAGCTTATTGTATACCTGTTGAATTTTCTTTTGGCAGGATTGACTTTATAATATCAAAATCAAAGCCTTTCATTAAGGTATAGTTTTCAATTTAAATAAGGGCGTTTCAAAAATTCACAGTTAATTGATTTTAATAAAATAAACTCAAATGACCTTCGCGATAAGAAAAATAGTCGGGAGGTTATTTTTTTAGGCTGCCAATAATTGCATAAGGACTATATTACTGGTAAAATAGAGGAGAATATAGAAATAGATTTGGTTGGAAAAATACGGTAGCCAAAAGGCGGAAATTTAAATGATAATTAAAAAAGAATGGAGTATTGGCGGCGATATAATTGTTGCGTCTAGTGTTTTAGCATTGCTGTCCATGTTTATGAAATGGGTTGACATTTCTTTATTAGCGCAGAATGGGTTTCAACAGAAGACTCTTTTTTACTTGATTTTTTTTGTTTACCCATTGTATATAGCTCTAAAGAATTCAAAAATTAATAGAACAATTGCTTATATAAGCAGCGGACTTGCTATCTTTTTTGGAGTCGGTTACATAACCAGCAAAAGCAGCCATTTTTTTGGCAATGTATCATCGACTGGAGCTTATCTTTATTCTATTGCAGCATTTACTCTATTGGTGGGTGTATATAATTATAAAAGCAGAAAGGTTAACATAAGGGATGATTGAAAAATTACTTCCGATTCTGAGCGGGTGCTCACGAGTTAAGTGAACACGTAAGCGAAGATTTTATCGGAAGTTATTTTTTCAACATTCCTAAGTATTGCAAATGCGCCGAAGCTTATTAAAACATCTGTATACTGTCTAGGGTGCGGAAATACGCTGGTTGATGAATAAACCTGCAAGAAATGCTTGCAGTTATGATAAAACTGGGCTAAGATTAATTATATTCATTATTTAGGCAGTATCAAAAATAATGACTTTAATATATTTAAGAGTTTTTGGAGGTGTTACATGCCTAAGGGAATATTTTCACAGGGCATAGTGGTGCTCTTATCGGAGCCTATTACATTTAACAAAATGGAGCAGATTTTAAATGAGGATTTTGAATTGTTTGCCAAGAATGAGAATTCAGAGCAGTGGGTTTTTGGAGGGCCAAGCATTTTGATTCCATATCGTCCTGAGGATAATGGATTTGTAACAGTAGATATCGTTGATAGACCTTGGCCTGATCATATGGGGGATCCTGAAGACGAGAATATGCTTTTTGGGGCATGGTCTTTAGGATACTTTGGGCCATTTACTTTTCCTGGCAACCTAAGCCATGCGGCTCAACAGTCATGGCTTTATGAAGACGGAGGCAAGAACGCTGCAGAGCATAAGGCTTTTATAAGAATACGTTCCAGTTATGTCCTTGGTAAAGTAGAAGAGGATGTTCCGGTTTTGCCTCCTGACTATGATTCAGCTCATGAAATGCTTTTTTTAACAATGATAGCGCAGAATATACTTCAGATTTCCGAAGCTTTGTGCTATTTTAATCCAAATGGAGAATGTCTTGCATCGGATGATATGGTTGATCATTTGATGGAAAGGTACAGCAGAGAAGGGGTTCTACCCCTTGAAATATGGTCTAATATCAGAATGTTCAATATTCCTGATCATGATCAATGGGTGTTAATGGACACCGTGGGAATGGGACAGCTTGATACAACTGATCATGAAGCGGTATTCATGAAAGACGTTTATGATCCTAATGATGTTGTTAACTTTTTAAGAAATACAACTGTGCATCTTTTAGCAAATGGACCCGTAATTAAAAATGGAGATATTATTGACGGTCCTGGCGGTGTAAGCTGGCAGGGCATGACTCTTGATCAAGGCGTCGCAGCCCCTCCAAGACCGGTTATAAGATGGTTTCCTGTAGATGGAAGCGAAAGACCGGCAGAGCTTCAGGGAGAAAAAATTGAAACGTCCCAAGAAAATGACGCTGAGGATGGCGATGCTGAAGATAATGAAGAGCAAGAGAAGAAGGGTTTTTTCAAGAAGATGTTCGGCGTATAAGGGAGTTTCAAAAAATTCCTTGCTCAAGTTTTGTATGATGAAAACCCATTATATCAAGTTTTTGAAACTCCCAGTTGACCAGTTTATTTTTTGATACTACCTTATAGATATCGAATCTGATATAAAGAAATAATTATGTACAAGTATTATAAAGAAGAATACT
>JAUZPS010000126.1 GCA_030705945.1 Bacillota bacterium | reverse complement strand
TCAATAAATAATAATGGGGATTATTGTAATCATACAAATATCCCCATTATTATCTTAGTAATACTATTTTAATCTGCTTTTTAATTTTCATTTCTAAAGATCAAACATCCTTTGTTAAATAATTTTCCTTGGAGTCTCCAATACAGTTTTTACTAAATTAGCATCTATTCTCTATTATTTGACTCACTTTCAGATGTTTCATTCCATTCATCTTCTTCGAAGATATCATATTTGCAACCATTCCATTCTGCTGAGCATACCATACGAAACACCTCCTTTTTCTTTGTTGTTGATATATAGATACCCACATACTATCATCTAAAACAAATTTTTTAATCAGGAAGTATTAAAAAGAAAACTTGTATGCTTAACATTTCAAAAACCCGATATAACGGAAAGTAAATATATTGACAATCGTGATCGACATAACAGAAATGGCATCAAAAATATTATAAACATAAAAGCCTTGAAACATACATTTCAAGGCTTTTATGCTTGGAGCTGGTGGACGGAATCGAACCCCCGACCTGCTGATTACAAGTCAGCTGCTCTACCTGCTGAGCTACACCAGCATGTTTAGTTATATAAACTTTTCATGTAGCAAAATTTAATGGTGGGCACTATAGGGCTCGAACCTATGACCCCCTGCTTGTAAGGCAGGTGCTCCCCCAGCTGAGCTAAGCGCCCCCGTAAATTTGCCGTGCAGATAGTATTATAGTATGTTTCACGAAATAAGTCAACACTTTTAATAAAAATATTTTATATAATTTTTTATGATAATAAGTCTTATAGATAACCAAATGTAAAATTAGTTTTATACATTGAGCTTAACAGCTGAAAATGGGCTTTTCAAAGCAAATTGATATAAAACTTTATTTGATTATCTATAGCAATAAAGCCTTATTGTATTTCCCTTACAGCGAATTTTTACAAAAGCTTTTATCCTGTGAATCTTTGCTACTTGCCATCTGTGTGTTATAATGGTAATGACATGGAAGTTATTAATTTGCAATCGAAGGGAAGATATTATGTTTTTCGAATCTTATAAAGCTATTCTGTATTCGGATACTCTTGTACCGGATATTTTTATTAATGAATATATGCCTTCAATGGATGGAGATTGTGTCAAGATCTTCGTACATTGCTTATTTTTAAGTAAATACAATAAATACGCGACCACCAAGGATTTGTCAAAAAAGCTTGGCATAGAGCTAAATAAAGTAAAGGATTCTCTTATCTATTTAGAGAGTATCGGCGTTATTTCCAGGAAGGAAAACAGCAGCAGCATAATAATCAATGATCTTAAGGAAAAAGAAATAAAAAAGGTGTACAGGCTTAAGTCCACATCTACCCCTGAAGAGGCAGTATTGAGTTCTGAGAGAAACAAGAAGCGCAATACTACCATAACCTCCATCAACAACAAGTTTTTCCAGGGAATTATGCCTCCATCATGGTATACTGACATTGACGCGTGGTTTGATAAGTACGAATTCGAGGAAGATGTTATGTTTACGCTGTTTCAATATTGTTATGAGCATAATGGCTTGTCTAAGAATTACATAATAAAAGTCGCGGACAGCTGGAAAAGCAAAAATGTCAGAAATTCATTCGACTTGGATAATTACTCATTACAGTACGAAAAATTTAAAAGCATCAGAGGTAAAATTGTTAAAAAGCTTGGCCTTAACAGGAACCTCACAGAATATGAAAATGAATATGTGGAAAAATGGGTGGAGGGTTACAAATACGATTTTGATATAATTGAGATTGCTCTTAAGAAAACACCCAAAAAGTCCAATCCAAGCTTTGAATATTTAAATTCAATAATCAAAGACTGGCGCGAAAACAATTTAAAAACTAAAGAAGAAATATTAGCATATGACAGTGTTAGAAAGCTAAACAGCAAGCAGTATAAGGTTTCCGAAATACCTCAGCACGGCAATTTCAATCAAAGAAAATACGACAAAGAATACTTTGACAACTTATACGAGGAAATCTGATCCGAAGGGACTTGCAATATTTAATCAGGAGGCTATATGAGAAAGAGTTTGTACGATATTTTAAAAAAACAATATGATAAAAAACAACAACTTGCCTATGACAACCTTACAACAAGACGCGACAAGTTGTACTCAATAGAACCTAGATTAATGAAAATTGAAGAAGAAATTAATCAGCTAGGCATAAGCTACAATAAAATGATTTTGCAGTCGGAAAATTCATTTCACCAGGTTGTTGAGGAACTTATACAAAAAATCGATTCTCTCAAGCTTGAAAGGGAGGAGAGACTCATTCGCTTGGGCTTCCCAAAGGATTACCTTGAAGCGATCTATGAATGCGGCAGCTGCAAAGATACAGGCTATATAGAGACTGAACGCGGTTTTGAAAGCTGCGCATGCTTTAAACAGCAGTTAATTCTGCTAAGTTTTGAACGGTCCAATCTTAAGCTTACTGAAAAAGAAAACTTTGATTGTTTTGACGCAAATTTCTATCCTGATGATGTTGATGAAGAAAAATACGGTATACGCAAATCTCCAAGGGATCATATTTTGGGTATAAAGGACAAATGCCTTAAATTCGTTGAAAACTTTGCTGATCCAAATGAGAAAAACCTTTATTTTTGCGGGCCTACAGGTATAGGCAAGACTTTTATGGCCAGCTGCATCGCGGCTGAAATACTTAAGAATGCCGGGACAGTGCTTTACCAGACTGCTCCCATCCTTTTTGACACTATAAGCAGCTATAAGCAAAAGTCATTAAAGAGTGAAAGCGATGAAGACTGTACCTATAGCAGCATTTTTGACACTGACCTGCTTATTATTGATGATTTAGGGACTGAGTCTCAGACCATGTCCAGATATGCAGAACTATTAAATATTTTAAACATAAGGCAGTTAAATAATCTTTCAAGGCCCTGCAAGACAATAATCTCTACAAATATTGAACCAAACAAGCTTTACGAATACTATACCGAGAGAGTGGCTTCGCGTATAATAGGAGGTTTCTCATTTATTAAGTTTGCAGGAAAAGATATAAGAAGCATAATGAAGGCTTCGGCAAAATAGTATTATAAGGATATTCCTCTATAGCCCTAGAGCTTTTATTATGTTAGTCAGAAACTGAATTTTAACTCCTGCAAGGGAAACACCCTGCACAAAGTAAATTATTCCGATGACAGCAATTCCTGGAATAAGCCACAGGAGTCCTTTGAATTTGCTTTCAGAAAGACGTTCAGTTGCATTATCAACATCTTCAGATGTGTTTTTTATGAATGCGTATATAAGAGCAATCAGAGCTGCTAAAAAACAGATAAACATCAAAGAGAACACTCCCAATGTAGTAATGAGCTGAATCTTAGGCATGGATAACAATTGGGATATCCCTTTATCCGATTCAGAACCACCGACTGCGTCTAGTCCGGCAGCTTTTCCCATAGAAGCTAATTTTCCCAGAACAAAAGTCATAATCACCACTAAAGAATTATTGGTAAAGTGAGCAACCATTCCGCCAAATATGGAGTTGGTTCTGTAAACTAAAAAACCCATAAGTACGCCTAACAGAAATGTTCCCAACAAGCGTTGAAAGTCATGATGCATCAACCCAAACAGAAAAGCCGTCAATAAAATTGCCTTGGTCTTTCCAAGCTTTTCATAACCCCTCATTATAACGCCCCTAAAAAGAACTTCTTCGCATAATGCCGCAGACATACCGATTACTATAAACCCCTTAATAAGGGTAATGATATCAGGAATTTTTATCTGAGGCAGATTTGTGCTGCCAAAGATAAGCTTAATAATAAGCATATTTGCAAGATTGAGCATACCTACAACAGGAATTGAGAAAGCTGTTATACATACTATAAGAATTATGTTCATAAAGCTGATCTTATTAAGACGCAAAACCTTTTTTATATCAAATTTTTTATAAGTGAGAAAAACTAATGGCGGAATTAATACTAAAATTATTTCAGCTGAAATTCCTTTTATGTAATAATCCCCGAAAGGTATTTTGACAATCATGTTACTCAGTACCATAAATAAGATTACGGAAACTGAATATAGTATGCTCGCTTGTTTAATTGTCGGTTTTTTTAATATGTTTTCAGTATGATCATGAGACTCCATACTTGTAAGATAAATATTATCAGAATTGTTTTCAGTCACAAAAAAGATCCTCCATAAGTGTTATATTAATATATAATACAACTATGACAATATTTATGCAATAAAAACCAAGTATTTAGCCTTGGTTCATTTAAATGTTTATATATTATAAGTTGCGAAAAAGATTTTACATTAAAAATGCAGTTAATTCGTCTGCATTTTACTATCAAAGTTGAACTTTTCGCAACTTATGAATCAAGGTTTATATTTTGCAATATAAAAAACTGATGTAAAATGTTTATTGCAAAATATATATTATAAGAGCGTTTCAAAAAATTCCTTGTTCAAGTTTATATGACGAAAACCCATTATATCAAGTTTTTGAAACGCCCAGTTGCTAAGTTTTTTGATACTACCTAAGTTAACATGAAAGCGAAGATTTTAGCGGAAGTTATTTTTTCAACATTCCTAAATAGTCAGAATACCTTTATCAGTATCAATTATCATAAGTATATTTTCCTCTTTTCCCGTCTCAGCATTTATATAAACCAGAAAGTCTTTGTTGTTGAGCTTTCCTTTAAATTCATATACAAACAGCTCCGTTTTATAATCTGTGGGGATTATTGCCAGATCAGAGGAAAGAATTTTCATTCTGTTATTTATTGAGGCCCTTGCCTGCTGTTGCGTGATTTTAGGCTTAGGAATGCTTCTTTGGGTATGAGCGGAAAGATATCCCTTGCCCTCCATTCCAAGAATTTCACCGTTATCAAGAGCAATCTTTATTTTAATGAGGTCGGGGTAAACTACGACATTACCTTGTTTATAAGCATAATTTATAGTGGCGGTATTATCCTCTTTAACATAGTAGGTATCTACCATGCCAGGATATCCTTGTGTCTCAAGAAACTTTCTTCCCGCTTCCTTTGCCGAATCAATACTTAGCTTTGAGGACGTTGCTGCTCTGTTAATCAGCATCCAATATATATGTCCGCCCTTTTCTGTAATATCGATATATGCGGCGTCAGCTTCAGGCCTGTCGCTAAATAGTACCTTAAAACCAAAAGTCTTTATTGGAGCCCCATTATTGCTCGTCTTATCATTATTGCTTTTGCTTTGAGTATTACCGGTTTTGGCTCCGCTCTTTGTTCCTGTTTGAGCTTGAGCGCCTGTTTCTGTAATTGATTTAACCTTGTAATTTTTAAATAGTACCTGAACCTTTTGCTTCGCTTGAGTCGCATTAATTAATTCACCTGTAATTCCTTTGGGTTCTGCTTTAGCGACATGGTCTGAAAATGGTCCGTCATAAATAAGAGTTGGATAACTTTGAAATGTTTTATCAATACTTTCGAACTCTTTTGAAGGCAGACTTGTTGACGCTTTTTTTAGAAAGCTGGGGCCTTTAGCTGAAAGTTCTCCCCATTTCATTCTTCCGCCCTGTATCTCGTTCTGCAATGAATTAAGGCTTCTGCCAAGCTTTACCGCATAATTTTGAAGCTGTTCAATCGTCTTATATTGTTGATCGGTCAGCGGCTTACCCTGAAGGTTCTGATTGTTCAGTGAATAAGAAAGGTCGCCTACCTGAGTAAGAAACTTTGAAGTACTTGATAAAGTCTGAGTAGAGATAGGCAACTGCCCCAAATTTGCCTGAGCCATATTTGCTTGTCTCCATGCCTCCTGAAGAGTGGTTGCTGTTTTTTGAGGCGATGAAGTAATAAGTGATTTTACTAGCAGCACCTCAACATTTTTGACATAACCTGTCATATCGAAAAACGCGCGATTGTACTGATTATCAAGCTGCTGCCTTAACTGAGCCGAATGCTTATATTGATAAAGTCCCCAAAGCGCCACAGCCGCAATTACTGCAATTACAATACTATACATTTTTCTATCAGACAATCTACGCTTAAAATCCAATAATTTTTCTCTAAAACTCAAAATAACACCTCCTGTATAAAGCTATGAACAAGTATTTTTATATAGATTAAGATCAATTAATTAAAATTTTATATTGGGTAGTATCAAAAAAATAACTGGTCAACTGGTCGTTTCAAAAACTTGAAATAATAGGCTTTTGTCTGCAGACGTATTAACTGCATTTTTAATGTATAATCTTTTTCGTAACATATAGTATTTTCTGTTTTGATAAAAAAAATATTCATATTTCTTGCAATGATTTTAAGTTCTTTTATGGTAATTCTGTAAATATCATAAGACTATTTCTTAATGAAAATTACTTTCCATCCTTCATAAAAAAATCAATTAATCTTCTATTATATTTTTTTGTTTTCAGAGAAAAATAATACTGATTAAAACTCATAATCCAAAACGAAAAAGAAAAAAGGGGATAATAATTTAATGAATATATTAATTTTCACGGTATCTGCCGGCGCTGGACATGTGAAAGCCGCAGAAGCAATACAGGAACAAATTAAGTTAAATTATCCTGACGCCAATATCATGATAATCGATACATACAGATATATAAGCCCATTATTGGATAAAATAATCGTCGGCGGATACTTAAACATAATTAAAAAGACCCCAAGGGTTTATGGAAAATATTATTCCTTATCTGAACCAAGGGGCAGCAGATACAACTTTGGCAGCGCATTGAACAAGCTTCTGTCAATTAAAATAATGTATCTGATAGATAAGTTTAAGCCATCCCTTATTGCCTGCACCAATTTTATTCCATTGCAGATACTTTCAAAGCTCCATAAAAAGGGCCAGCTTAAAGTTCCGACTGTCTCTATAATAACAGACTATACCACTCATTCTTATTGGCTCCATGAATACGTTTCGGCTTATGTCGTAGCAAATGATTTTATAAAAAATGAGCTGATAAAAAAAGGTATTCCTGAAAATATTATTTACCCTTTAGGTATTCCTGTCACAAGCAGCTTTTATCAAAAAAAGGATAAACTTGAACTTTGTAAAGAGCATAACCTTGAAAATAAGCCTACTGTTCTTATTATGGGAGGCAGTCTTGGATTTGGAGATATTCGCAAGACTTTTTTATCTCTCCTCGGGTACCCAGGAGATATTCAGATAGTTGTTATCACAGGCGCCAACACTAAGCTCAAAGGACAACTAGAAAGATATTCAAAAAATTCATCCAAGAGCATCAAGATTCTAGGCTATACTGATAAAATCGCAGACTTTATGGAAATTTCCGATTTATTAATAACAAAGCCCGGTGGAATGACAATCTCAGAAGCCTTGATAAAAGGCGTGCCTGTTCTGATAATTTCTCCAATTCCCGGGCAGGAGGAAAGAAATGCTCGTTTCCTTACGAATATAGGGGTTGCGGCTAGAATTCTCAAGAACGACAATATTGACAATATGCTGCATCAAATTATCGATAATCCCTTAAGAATATGTCATATGAAAGAGATGGCTAAACTTCTGGCCAAACCCACCGCAACCGACAAAATAGCGGGTTTAATCATTGATTTGTCTTTAGAGTCTGAAAAAGAAAACGCGCAGATGCAGATGAGTATGCCTCAAAACGCTATTATTGAGAGCAAAAACTGGAGGAGGATATTGTCCCCCTAACTCTTTTTGTTGTAGTATTTGCCTTAAGAATAATAACTGTATTATAACATTTTCCTTCTTTTATGATTCAAGTTATATAAAATAAACTTAGTCAATACTTACCTTATTAAGTCCACCTTTTTCTTTATCAACCTTTGGCCGATCCTCAATACTCTCTTTGGTTACTTCATTGAGCGTATCGATAAAACTGTCAAATCCATCTTTGGCATATCTGCCTAGCTGATCAGGCAATATATCCAATAGAAGCCTTGTTTTCTTTACCTCCAGCTTCAATAAATCCTTCATAATATCCTTCCTATTCATTATTTTCACCCCCGAACCATATGTTAAGCGCGTCATTTTCAAACTTTGCAGACGATATTGACAAGTATTGCAAGGTTTTTGGAAGAACAATATTTCTCTTGATTTTTCCTGCTTTAATGACTAGTTCATCGGACTTCTGCGCAAGGCTCAGCTCGTTTTTTTCGCAGAACGGCATGTTTATTCTGAGGAGATACTGCTTTCCGCGTTTCTCAAATGTCTGATTTTTTATATTATACAGAATCTCTTCAGGGTTTAACTCGCTAAAGAGCTTATCACTCAGGCGTCCTAGCATTTCCAATCCGACTATTTCCTTCTCAAACAAGGGCGCGTACATCATTGGAACAGGAGCAAAACATTGCTTTGCTTCATCAATGTAACTTTTCTGAATTTCCTTCCACATTGCAAAGTAGCTGTCCGTAATATCTTGTGGAATGACTCTGTTAACAACAATTGCGTCAACATTAAAATTATATATGTTAAGATAGGTGAAACTTCTTTTAGCTTCTTTTATAACCATTTTTTCCGGATTAACAACAATTCTTATACTGGTTATCTTTCTATCTGAAAAGATTTTCTTCATTTGATCCAGCTGGTTAAATATATTTTCAATCTCGTTCATTACGGCGTCAGAAGGCAATGGAATGCCAAGAAGGGGCTCTACAACAGGTCTTGTAATTTTTATAGCCTTTCTTTTTATCGGAAACAGTTTTTCCATCCACCACCTGAACAAATCCGGGTAGCTTAAAAGGGCAAGAGTTTCGCCTGTTGGAGCGCAATCTATAACGATAAGGTCATAAAAACCTTCCTTGTAATGTCCCAATATTCTAATAAGGCTGAGGAGTTCATCCATGCCCGGAAACACTGTCAATTCTTCTGTAGTAATGTCTTTAACGGCTTTTGATGTAAACAATAATGTAAAATATTCCTGAACCTTCGCCCACCCTTTTTCTATTTCATGGATTGTATCTATTTCCTGAGCCCAAAGGTTTTCTTCAATCTTCACAGGTTCAGCCGTAAGATCAATATCAAGTGAATCTCCCAGACTGTGCGCGGCATCTGTGCTCACAATGAGCGTTTTTAAGCCTCTTCTCGCTGATTTCAAGGCTGTTGCGGCAGCAATACTGGTTTTACCTACTCCACCTTTACCGGTATAAACAATAATTCTCATAAGTCCCACTCCTTTATTATATTGTTAGGATAGCTATTTTTATATAAGTTACGAAAAAGATTTTACATTAAAAATGCAGTTAATACGTCTGCATTTTACTATCAAAGCTGAACTTTTAGCAACTTATGAATCAAGGTGCATATTTTGCAATATAAAAAAGTATGTAAAATGTTTATTGCAAAATATATAGGATAATTATTATGGGGGCTGGAAAATGAAAAAAGTAGCTGTGGTTTATAAATCAAAATATGGAAGTACAGAAAAATACGCAAAATGGATTGCTGAAGACGCGCGTTGTGAGATATTTAAAGCAAACGAAATTAATGCCGATAGATTAAGCGAGTATGATACAATTGTATATTGTGGTGGTTTATATGCAGGAGGAATTCTAGGCTTTTCTTTAATAAAAAATAATTATAAAAAGTTTTGTGATAAAAAGCTAATTGTGGTTGCTGTAGGAGCTACTCTAAAGAAGGACGAAGCGATAGAAGAGGTTAGGAACCATAATCTTTCAAATGAAATGAAAGATAATACCCAATTTTTTATTCTAAGAGGAGGACTTAATTATAAAAAAATGAATGTTATTGACCGGATTTTAATGTTTTTGCTTATAAAATCGATAAAAAGAAAAAAATCTGAAGATATTGATGATGATTCAAAGGGAATGATTGCCACTTATGGAAAGGTGGTTGACTTTACCAACAGAAATGCGATTATACCAGTAATAAACGCTATTAATAATTAACAAAGGCAGTTAATAATTAACAAAAAACTAATAGCCATATAAAATGGCAGGTGGAAAGTATATTTACGCCAATGCAGACATGGGGGTCAACTGCGTGATTTAAGTTAGTGGAAAAAATCTATATAGATATGCTTCTGTTTCCATTAGCTGAGAAAGAAATAGTAAAAATTAGGGGTTTACTGCCTGAAATGTCGGTGCTTTACTGATTAATTATGATATGTTATAATAATCGAAGCTTTTATGATAATTTCCGTATTATGAATATGGATGTTTACTATGATAAGGCGAATAATTGAAACTTTATATATAATATAAATATACAGCGGAGTTTGTTATTAATAAATCATTTAATGAACGTAATATACTGTATACATAGCGCAAAATGAGAGAGGGTATTTAAATGAAGGTTTTTAAGGGCGCGGTCAGGTCAATTTTGGATCGGCCATTTA
>JAUZPS010000125.1 GCA_030705945.1 Bacillota bacterium | reverse complement strand
TTTCCATTCGCCATATTGGGAATCTAACGTTACATCTGAGTTTTCACATAATTCATTTTTACCATCTACAAATCCATAGCGAATTATTCGAGGTCCAAAATCAACCGTAACTACAAGACTTACCTCGCCATTAGAAACTTCGATACACTTACCAAAATTGGAATATTTTATTTCATTTACAGTAACTTTGCCCATGTCGCACCTTCTAAAATTTATTTTATATTTTTTTAAAAGAATTTAAATCAAAAGAGCTATTAATCTTACATTTGACAGCGCAAAATAAAGAAATGTTTTAACGGTATTTTGCAATAGACAAATGTGAAAGATTAATCACTTTTAATCTAAAATTAGTTATAAATAATATTTATTTACCACATTTATATTATATTAAATTATTTAAAACGTCAATCGACTATATTAAAATCAATTATTATTATATTAAATTATAAAAAACATCAATTGACTATATTAAAATCATAGTAGTTTGTTTAAGATATTAAATTATTGTCATAAAAATATAAATCCAAGCAATCTTTTACACATCATATAGTAAAATATTGTTCTATTGTTTAATATCTTGCTATACTCATAAATTATATGTTTCGTGATAGACATCTTACATTAACTTTTAAAATCATGAAACATATACCTTGATTTATTAATAGTGAAAAATTCCATGTTATTTCTGCAAATGAAGATGCTTTAATTCCATTTACGGGTGTATAATCTTTCGCAACTTATATAGCAATAAAAATAAGCCACTTTAGCCTATATAATACCCAAATGCAAAATAACCGACTCTGGTGGCTATTATAGCAATTGAGTAAAAATAGAATCTAAAGTGACTTATCTAAATTAAAATCATTATTAATCTTACATTTAGCAGAGCAAAATAACGAACGATTTTAGCGGTACTTTGCGATTGATAAATGTAAAAGATTAATTCATTTTAATATATAATTCATTTTATTATTAAGATAACATTAACCCATAATTACTTCAATTTTATGAGTTCCTTTATCCTTCAAATCAGGTATAAAGTTTCCTTGTTTTTCCACTCCATCAATAACAACTTTCTTAACGCCTTTGTTTATATGGCTTGGGTTCTTTATAGTCAATTCGTATACGGTTTCTCTGTAGACTCTTTTAATTTTTATGTCGTCCCAATCTTTTGGAATACATGGATCAATAACTATTCCATCATAATCAGGCTTCACGCCCAAAATCCATTTTGTTATTGCTTCATAGTTCCATGCTGCAGTACCTGTAAGCCATGAGTTTTTAGCTTCTCCAGGCTTAACTGCATCTTTTCCAGCAATCATCTGAGCGTAAACATAAGGCTCAAGTTTGTGTATTTCACTTATATCCTCAATGTATGCAGGAGCTATTTTTGAATAATATTCAAAGGCTTTTTCTCCTCTGCCCAGAACAGTTTCAGCAATCATAATCCATGGATTATTATGGCAGAATATACCAGCATTTTCTTTATATCCTGGAGGATATGAAGAAATTTCTCCTAAGTTTATCAGATATTCGCTATAAGCAGGATTCTGTAATACGCATCCGTATTTAGTATTTAAGCGCTTGTCAACAGATTCCATCGCTCTAAGAGCTTTTCCGCTCTCTACGCCTATTCCACCCATTACGCAGAAGCCTTGTGGTTCAATGAAAATTTTGCCTTCTTCGTTTTCATCACTTCCTACTTTATTTCCAAAGAAGTCATATGCGCGCAAGAACCAATCTTTATCATAACCATGAGTTTCAACGCATTCTTTCATTTTCTGAACTTCTTTGCTTATCTCTTCGCTTCTTTGTTTATTTCCTAACTTAGTATAAAGCTGAGCGAATTCTTTTCCGATGTAAACGAACATACCACCGATGAATACAGATTCAGCAGTCCTACCCTGCTTGTTCTGACATGTCTGGAAAGATTCATCCGGACTATTTGAGAAGCAGTTCAGGTTTAAGCAGTCATTCCAGTCTGCTCTACCGATAAGTGGCAAGCCATGCGGTCCTAAATTATTTAATGTATAATTGAATGACTTTTCAAGGTGTTCAAGTAAAGTTCCAGTATTGTTTGGATTGCAGTCAAATGGAGTTTGTTCATCAAGTATTGAGAAGTCGCCTGTCTCTTTAATATAAGCAGTTGTAGCAAGAATTAACCATAATGGGTCATCATTAAAACCAGATCCGATTTCATTATTACCCTTTTTAGTCAGAGGTTGATACTGGTGATACGCGCTGCCATCTTCAAACTGAGTAGCTGCAATATCAAGTATTCTTTGTCTTGCTTTATGCGGTATTTGATGAACAAAGCCTAGAAGGTCCTGATTGGAATCCCTAAAGCCCATACCTCTACCAATACCTGTTTCAAAATAAGATGCGCTTCTTGACATATTGAAAGTAGTCATGCACTGGTATGGATTCCATATATTAACCATTCTGTCAAGCTTTTCGTCATGGCTTTCAACTGTGTACTTGGATAACAATTCATCCCAATTCTGTTTTAACGCGCCCAATGTTTTTTCAACAGCGTCGTTATCCTTATACTTTTCGATCAATTCCAACGCCTTTTTCTTATTTATAACACCCTTTGAAGCCCACTTTTCTTCATCTTTATATTCTATATAACCCAAAACGAAAATATATACTTTTTCTTCATTTGGAGCAAGTTTAACATTTATTCCATGTGAAGCAATAGGATTCCAACCTGTTGCAATAGAATTCTTTGATTTACCTGAAGCAACAACTTCAGGATCGTGTAAACCGTTAAATTGACCAAGGAAAGAATCTCTGTCTGTATCAAAACCGTCAATCGGTGTGTTAACACTATAAAAAGCATAGTGATTACGTCTTTCCCTATAGTCAGTCTTATGATAGATTACGCTTCCTTCAACCTCAACCGCGCCTATGCTGTATGTTCTCTGATAATTTGTCATATCATCATAAGCGTTATATAAACAGAATTCGATAAATGAGAATAATGATACTTCTTTTTCTGTTGTACCGATATTCTTTAAACTAACTCTATGTATTTCAACATTATCTCCAAGCGGAATAAAATATGTAGTTTCTGTTTGAAGACCGTTTTTTACACCCGTAATCTTTGAATATCCCATACCATGCCTGCATTCATAGCTATCCAAATCTTTTTTAACAGGCATCCAGCTTGGTGAGTAAAACTCGTTGCCATCTTTAATGTAGAAATATCTTCCGCCATTATCAATAGGTATATTGTTATATCTGTATCTTGTTATCCTTCTGAGCCTTGCGTCCTTATAGAAGCAATATCCTCCGGCTGTATTTGAAACCAAACCGAACATATCTTCGCTTCCGAGGTAATTTATCCAGGGATATGGAGTTTTTGGCGTATTAATAACATATTCCCTATTCTTATCGTCAAAGTAACCAAACTTCATTTTATAAGCTCCTTTCAAGTATTTTAACACAACATCCTAATGTTACTTGTTGTAAATGTGCTATTAATATGTCTCTATATTAAAATCAATTAATCTTTTACATTTATCTATCGCAAAATACCATAAAACCGTTCGTTATTTTGCTCTGCTAAATGCATGATTAATAGTGTTTTTAATATAATAATATGCTATAAAAAGTATGAGTTAAAACTTCTACTTACAAAAAGACCATTATAGGGTGAAATTTTGTAAGAAAACCTTATAACAGCCTTATATTCCAAGTTTATTAAGTTTAAAAATCTAACATTAATTAAAATAAAAATATATATTAATCACTAAATTATATAGCTGTTGAGAAGATATAAACAATCCCGATTACTCTTTAACAGCTCCAGCAGTTAAACCGCCGATAATCTACTTTGAACAGAATGAGAAAACAACAATAATAGGCATCATTGATATCGCGATACATGCATAAACTGCGCCGTAGTCATTCTGATATACACCCTTTGAAAGAGCAGTCATAAGAGGAACAGTATATTTATTCTGATCACTTAATATAAATAATGGTAATAAGTAACTATTCCAAGAACCTATAAAAGTAAATATGGACATTGTTGCCAATGAAGGAACAATCATCGGTAATATAATACTATTAAATATTCTGAATTCTCCACATCCGTCCATTCTTGCAGATTCCATAACCGAGTCGGAAACTGCGGACTGTATATAATAACGCACAAAGAAAACAACGCTTGCGCTTGCTATTGCTGGTATTACCAAAGCAGCTCTGTTATTCATAAGATGAATTGAGCTTACTACTTTATAAAATCCAACTAAAGCTATTTGTTGTGGTACGATAAGTGATGCCAATACAATCGCAAATAAAAATTCTTTTCCTTTGAATTTATATTTTGCAAATCCAAATGAAGTCAACGCTCCAAAATATCCGGATAATACTGTTGCGCAAGTTGCTATAACCAAACTGTTAAAAAACCCGGTCCAGATAGGAACAAGCTTTATCATTCTGTTGTAATTATCCAGAAAATCAAGACCTGGTAAAAGCAAAAACTTCTGAGCAATATCCGCGCTTGAATGCGTCGAGTTAATTATCATAAAGTAAAAAGGTAAAGCGCACACAACAGCGAGTAATGATAAAAAAATGTATAATATTCCTTTACCTATGCTAAAGCTTCCCTTTTTCTTTACAGTATTAAAATTTCCATTAAGATTTTTTGCAGTTGCACCACTATAGTTTGCACTATAGCTCATTACATTCACCCCTTCTTAATTTGTAGCTAAATTTTTATCAAGCATTTTGAAGGCTATTGCAACAAATATAAGAACTATTACAAACATACCGGCGTAAATTGTTGCACCATAACCAAAGTTATAATTTTTAAATGTCATGTTGTACATATAGTTCACAATTGTTAATCCTTTGTCTAATGGTGAACCTACGCCATTTGTCAAAACATAAGGAATATCAAACATTGTCAAACCACCGATAACGGAAGTTACACAGTTATACATTATACTACCCTTGATACCAGGTATAGTTATATTTAAGAATGTTTGCATTCTGTTTGCCCCGTCAACATGAGCAGCCTCAAAAAGATCTTCAGGAATTGCTTTGATTCCCGCCATGAAAATGATCATACTATAACCAAACCACATCCACCAGAGAGTAAATGAAATCGCTCCTCTTGTAGCTGTTGGATCCTGGAGCCAGTTAAATGGTTCTTTAAATACATGAATCTTCACAAGAAGAAAATTAAGTGAACCAGATTGCCAGTCAAGGATATAGTAGAACAACAAACCAACAGATGCCATTGTTACAAGGTTTGGCAAATAATAAATAGCTCTAAAGAAGCCTTTTCCTTTAATTTCAGTGTATTTATCAGTAAGTATAGCAGCAAGTCCGATAGCGCATATCATCTGTGGCGCTACGTTTGATAACCAAATTATTAACGTGTTAGCAACTGCTTGTCTGAAAGTATCATCTTTCAGCAGATCTACATAATTAGCAAATCCGACAATCTTGGGAGCTACTGTACTTCCATCCCAACTTGTTAAACTTAAATAAAGAGAGTAACACATTGGAAAAATTGTAAAAATTGCTAATACAAGAAAAAAAGGGGCAATAAAAATATAGCCATATTGACCGTATTTATCTCCTGCTCTTAATTTATTTAACAAAGTTCCCCCTCCTAGAATATTAATTGAATCGCCCTATTAACCCTAGTGGGTTAATAGGGCTTGGTTGTTGATATTATTCAACAGTGATGTCTTTCAAGTTAGTCTTAACTTTATCTTTGAATGTCTTGATCATTTCATCCTTAGTCTTGATCTTACCAGCTAAGTATGATCTCATACAATCAACAAATGCATTTTCTATAGTATCATCGTACTTAGTAAGAATGCTACCGTTGATGTCTTTGATGAATGGTTCATAGAACTTGAATACGTTTGTTCCAACGATCTTGCTGTCTTCAGGTGAACCCTCAGCAATAGCTGCTAAGTTGTTCGGGAAGTCCTGATTGTCTATAGCCCATTTCTTCATAGCGTCTTTATCAGCTGTGAATTGGCTTAAGAAATCCCAAGCAAGGTCTTGCTTATCTGACTTGCTGTAAATACCAAACCAAGTACCACCCCAGAAATATGCAAATGGTGGTTTAGCTATAGCCCATCTTCCGCCATCAGCAGCTTTCTTGTCGTTTGATCCAACGATCCATGGAATACCCCATGTTGGGCAAGCCCATACTAAAGCTTTGTCGTCTGCAGCTATAGCAGATGACCATCCTGGTGACCACTGGTCAAGAGCAGCTTCATATTTGTTGTCTCTTAATGTTTTAGCAAAATCTATAAAGTCTAACATTTTCTGGTCAATTGTAAGTTTGTTATCAGCAGAAACCCATCCTTGGCTACGTCCGCCGAGGTACATTTTCTGTGGTTCTTCGAAAGTTGGGAACAATGCAACTTTTCCACCGCTCTTTTCTTTCAAAGTCTTAGCAGTTGCTATCATCTTATCCTGACTTGAAAGCATATCAGCTATCTGAGCAGGATCATCAGTTCCTAAGTATTGTTTAGCTGCTGCTTTTTTGTAAGCTATAGCTCCTGCAGCTGCTTGGTGTGATAATGCTCTTAATACACCATTTTTGTCAGTACCAACAGCAACTGTGTAAGGTACCATGTTTCCAACAACGTCTTTAGCTTTTGCTGTCAAATCAGCAAATGCGTCAGGCATTTCAACGAATCTCTTAACAAAAGCTGATTCTGCTGAGAATACATCAGGTACGCCTGATCCAGCTCTGATAGCAGAAGTGATTTTGTTTTGATACTGTTGATCTTTGTCTGGAACGATTGAAAGGTTAACTTTAACATTAGGATAAGCAGCATTGAATGCTTTAACAATGTTTGGACCTTCGTCTTTGTTGAAGTGCCAGAAAGAAATTTCACCTTTTACTGCTGTCTTGTCAACTGCTGAAGGAGCAACTGACGCATCTGCTGAAGGAGCTACTGATGCCTCAGCTGAAGGTGATGCTGAAGTGTCAGGAGCTGGGGAATTAGTAGAATCACCTGAGCTACCACAAGCTGCAAACATAGTTGACATCATTGATACACATGCCACAACTGCCAAAAGTTTTTTGAACCTTTTCATTTTTTTTCCTCCTTATATGTATGTAATGTATATTAAGCTCATAGAAATAAGGCTCGGCACCTGATCTCTATGATATAATATCAAAGATATGTCAGGAGCATATTCAAGGAGTGACCTTAAATCTGTTCCTATTTTATATTAATTCTCGAAGCAAATAATGTCAAGTGAATATTTTGTGCAAATCTTATATAAAACCCATAGTTTTTATAGCAACTTTTATGCAATATTATACACAATTTTTTAAGAATAGAATTGAATCAAAAATATTATTCAGATTAAAAGATAAAATTAAACAAACTTAGATAAAATTAAATCAATTTAACTATTTTTTCTTGTTTTATGTAAATATAAATAGTTATGTAAACATCTATGCCTCTAAATAACAATATATAGTCGTTCCAAGAACTGACTATAACGATAAATTTCTTCTATAAAACATCTAGTAAATTATACAACAAAAAAACTTATTAATAAAGCTTTTTATATACATTTTATTAAATATATTTAACTGATCAAAATATTCATTGCTATTTAGTCTTTAAAAGTTTCTCCTATAGATAGACAAATGTAAAGAAAATTGCAATATATATTACAAAATATATTCTGGAAATTAATTAAGTATACTACTTATTTTCGCCCATCTGCAACTCCTGCCACTGCTGTCTCGATATGAGCACCTGTCGCGGTTTGCTGCCTTCAAATTTCCCAACTATTCCCCTAGCTTCCATCTGATCAATTATTCTGGCAGCCCGGGCGTACCCTACTTTAAATTTTCTTTGTATAAGGGAAACAGAAGCCATTCCAGCCTCCACCACCAACTCTGTAGCCTGAGGCAATAAAGCGTCATTGTCGCCAGGGTCGCTTTCTTCTTCGGGATTTGCGTTGCTTATTTCATCAATAAGGTCATTATTGTATTCTACTTCCCCTTGAGTCTTTATAAACTCAACAACCTTTTCAACCTCTTTATCTGAAACAAAAGCTCCTTTAACCCTTATTGGTTTTGGTTCTCCAACCGGATAGAAGAGCATGTCCCCTTTGCCCAAAAGCTTCTCTGCTCCAGCCATATCAAGAATTGTTCTCGAGTCCACCTGTGAACTTACCGCAAACGCGATTCTTGAAGGAATATTAGCTTTTATAACTCCTGTAATTACATCAACTGACGGCCTCTGTGTGGCAATTACCAGATGCATACCGGCAGCTCTCGCCATTTGCGCCAACCTGCATATAGCATCCTCAACCTCGTTAGGCGCGACCATCATAAGGTCAGCCAACTCGTCTATAATTATTACTACCTGAGGCATTCTTTTCTGCGCCGTCCCTTGATCGACATTCTGATCAATTAGAGCATTATATCCCTTAATATCCCTGACCCCTTTTTCCGCAAAAAGCTTATATCTGTTAACCATCTCTTGGACCGCCCAGTTAAGGGCTCCTGCAGCCTTGCGGGCATCTGTAACTACAGGAATAAGGAGATGAGGAATTCCGTTGTAAATTCCAAGTTCAACAACCTTTGGATCAACCATCAAAAGCTTAACCTCGTCAGGCGAGGATTTAAAAAGAAGGCTTACTATAATGCTGTTAATACAGACACTCTTACCAGAACCGGTAGATCCGGCAATTAACAAGTGAGGCATTTTTCCTATATCGCCAACGATTGTATTGCCCGATATGTCTTTGCCAATAGAAAATGCCAATTTTGAAGGAAATTCCTGAAAATCTCTTGATTCAATGACTTCTTTTAAGTACACAGGAATAACTTCTTTATTGGGAACCTCTATACCAATAGCGGCTTTGCCAGGAATTGGCGCCTCAATTCTTACCCCTGAAGCAGCTAGATTAAGGGATATATCGTCAGAAAGATTGACTATTTTGCTAACCTTAACCCCTGGACTTGGTTGAAGCTCATACCTTGTAACTGCAGGACCCCTGCTGATGTTAATAACTTTTACCTCAACCCCAAAGCTTTGAAGAGTCTCTTCCAGCTTTTTGGCAACCTCCATGGCTGAATTCTTTAATGTTTTAATATCGCCGACCTCTTCAAGGTTATCATTTAACAAATCAAGCGCGGGAAAACTGTAACTGCTTTCAAGTCTTCCCTGAAGAGCTATTTCTTTATCAACATCATTTATATACATGTTAACGTCAATTTTATTTTTCTTTTTATTCATGTCCTTCATTATGAATCCAACATCATCTTCAATTGCGCTTTCTAAATTTTTTTCTTCAGCGCCCTTTTTGTTGACCGTTTCTTTAAGATTTCCCAGCTCTTTGTAACTGTTAGACTCTTTGTAATTATTTGCCGCTTTTGAGTTTTCTTTTATATTTTCTTTAGGATTTGTTTTAATATTTTTGCTGTTTATAAAAATATCTTCTGAATCATCTTCATCGCTTCCTGCATTAAAATTAATCAACTTGAATTTTCTTTTATGAACTAATCCTTCATCTACAGCTAAATTATTTGAACCTTTTTCATTATTTCCTGAGCCTTTTAGCACCTTTAACTTGGCGCTTTTCTTTTTTATATTCCGAAAAACACCGGCTAACGACATGTTTGTAAGAAGGATAATCATAATTATTGAAAAGGATGTAAGAATTATCAGGGTTCCAAGCTGTTTAAATAATGATATGAATGGCATGCTTATAATGCCCCCTAGCACCCCTCCGCCTCTAAATTCATTGCTTTCTTTATAAAAGAATGCAAGACTACCGCCAAGCCCTTTGTTTACATAGTTCTTAGAATCATAGAAGCCCGTCTGAATCAAAGCGGATAACATTAATAAAACGATTAAAATGTAAATGAACCTTTTATTTATATTACTGTCATTCTTTTTAAAAATCATAAGGATGGAATAAACAATGAGCATGGGAGGAACAACGTACGCCGGAATCCCCATGAAGCCAAGCAAGAAGCTCCTTGACGCTCCTCCAAACACACCGATAAGGTTTTGATTGAATATGCTGATCAAAGTCAGAATTCCCAGAGTAAGGAGGACTAACCCCATTATCTCATGATTATATTTTAAAATTCCTGCATTACTTTCCTTGTATTTTTTCTTTTGTATTTTTTTGACCTTCAATTTGGAACCCTCCAGCAACTTAAGAAAACATTAATTGACCCATACTTTTTCACACAATGAAAAAGTTAGTAAAAGAATTACTAACTTTTATTAAAATATATCATATTTTTATTAGATTTTCTATAGTGATTTATGAACAGTTAAATATTACCATAACGTAAAAATTTCTTTATTACTTTTTTAGTTATATAAGTTACGAAAAAGATTTTACATTAAAAATGCAGTTAATACATCTGCATTTTACTATCAAAGCTGAACTTTTCGCAACTTATGAATCAAGGTATATATTTTGCAATATTAAAAATGGATGTAAAATGTTTATTGCAAAATATAGAGGTACTCAACTTTCCCATATCATTAATATTCTTTCAACCATATTC
>JAUZPS010000124.1 GCA_030705945.1 Bacillota bacterium | reverse complement strand
TAAAAAATGGATGTAAAATGTTTATTGCAAAATATATAGATAAAAAGCAATTAATCTTTTACATTTGCCTATCACAAAATAACGTTAAAGCGTTCATTATTTTGCTCCGTCAAATGTAAGATTAATAGTGCTTTTTATATAGATCAATAACAATTTATTTCAACCTTGCTAATCTAGATCAGATTTAACCTTTTCATAACTTCTTCAAACTTTTCAGTATTGATTGGTTTTGTTGCATATGCTTCACTTCCTGAATCAAAAGAATCATTTACCACCTCAAGTTCATTGAGGGCGCTTGTCATAATGACTTTAACTTGTTCCCCTTCCGGAACTCCCTTTTGTTTCTCAATTTCTCTAATTGTTTTTAAAACTTTAATACCATCAAGCTTTGGCATCATAATATCAAGGCACACTAGATCATAAGGCTTTTTAATATCAAAGGATACCATAAAAGCTTCTACCGCTTCCAGTCCATCTACAGTAATGTCACAATCACCATATTTAGAAAGAAATCTTGAAAGAAATTTTCTGCTAGCCATATCATCTTCTGCAATAAGGATCCTCATAATTTATCCTCCTTAAGGATATATTTTTATTATTTTAATATTCCATATTTAAACAATTATTAATCTTACATTTAGAAGAGCAAAATATATAGATAAAAAGCAATTAATCTTTTACATTTGCCTATCGCAAAATAACGTTAAAGCGTTCGTTATTTTGCTCCGTCAAATGTAAGATTAATAGTGCTTTTTATATAGATACTAAACTTAATTTTGCAAAGCCATCTCATTCTCCTCTTATTAGGTTCTCCAATTCATTATTTAGCAATAGCGCTTCATTCAAATCTTCTCTCCTTGCAGCAAGCTCAATTCGAAACGCCAAGGTTTTCAGAGCATCCCTGTTGATATCCACTGCTAATTCTTTTATTTCATGAGCAATGATTTCAATTGAATATACATCCTTATCAATCATGGCTTTTGTGAGTTCTTCTGACTTTATGAGTATAAGTTCCATAGAATCGGAAGTTTCGTATTTGGGGCTAGAGTTGTCCGATTCACATTCAATATCAGCATCTTCCTCAACATTGAATTCTCTGCCTTTCATTAATAACTTTTCAATTTTTTTATAGAACTCCTGCAAGTTGATAGGTTTTGATAAGTAATCATCCATGCCCAAACTTAAAAATCTTTCTCTATCTCCATGAAGAGCATACGCGGTTAAAGCGATTATGGGCAGATGTTTTTCAATTTTAAGTTTTGATTCTCTGATCAGTCTTGTAGCCTGTATACCGTCCATTTCAGGCATCTGAATATCCATAATGCATAAATCATACGCTTTTCTCAGAACTTTTTGAATTGCTTCTACTCCATTATTAGCCACATCATAAGTATAACCCATTTCATCTAACATTCTGCAAATGACAACCTGATTTATTTTATCATCTTCGACTACAAGGATATGAGCGTCTATATCTGATTTTGAAATCTTTTCATCCTGAGAACATTTAGTATTATTGCCGTTACCAATTCCAAAATCAAGGGTAAAAGAAAAGGAACTTCCTACACCCTTCTCGCTTTTTACATCGATGTCCCCCCCCATAATATTGAGGATCTGCTTTGAAATGACCAATCCTAATCCAGTGCCTCCATATTTCCTTGTATGAGAGCCATCAACCTGTGTAAAACTTTTAAAAAGCTTATCCATATCCTCCTTTGAAATGCCTATTCCTGTATCAATAGTTTTAAACTTAACAGATACATTGTTTTTATCTTTTCTTATTAATGTTATATCAACCCTTACACTCCCCTTTTCAGTAAACTTTAAAGAGTTGCTTATAAGATTGTTAAGCACCTGTGACAGCCTGATAGGATCCCCTATCAAATACTGCGGTATCTTATCATCTATATCGCAGTAGAGCCTTAAACCTTTTTCCTGAGCTTTTAGAGTATGGAATTTAATTATGTTATTACAAATCAGCTTTATGTCGAATCTAATCTTTTCAACAATCATTTTACCTGCTTCAAGCTTAGAAAAGTCCAGCACATCGTTAATTATTCTAAGGAGTGAATCAGCGCAGGCTTTAGCAGTTTTTAAGTTATCTTTTTGAATCGGAGTCAGGTCAGTAGAAAGAGTCAGGTCAACCATACCCACAACGCCATTTAACGGCGTCCGGATTTCATGACTCATATTAGCCAAAAATTCGCTCTTTGCTTTATATGCGGCGTTTGTGGCTTCCATCGCCCTTTTCATTTCCCTTTGAGCCCTTTTTTCTTCACTTATATCTGAACATATTACTGAAAAATATTCTCTTTCATTAGAATAAATTAAAAAGCTTACCCATCTGTCCTCATTCTGTGTTAGCTGTTGTTCAAACCGAATCACTTCGCCCCCAAGGGCAACTTTTCCGTATTTATCTATCATGTTGAAATCAGTCTTGCTTAAATCGCCAAATATCTCTGATGCTCTTTTACCAACAATATCCTCTTTTCTAAGTCCTATCATTTTTCCGAACTCATCATTTACTTCCAAAAAAATATAATCTATCGGTTTATTTTCATCATTAAGAACAATCTTATGATATGCAAAGCCGTTTAACATATTCATAAAAAGGTTCCTGTATTTTGCTTCATTTGCTTTTAACTGGTTTTGTATTTTCTTTTGTTTTGTAATATCTTCTATAACAAGCATTGCGCAATTTTCGTCCGATATCTTGATCGGAACGGCGCTGATCTTAAAATCATGCTTTGTAAAAATACCGTCGTTAACAAGATTATATGCTATATTGCAATTATTTACAGGCTCGGCGGTATTTATAACATTGCCAATTGCGATCTGAAGGTCGCAAATCACGCATTTTGCTCCTCTTTTACATCCATAGTGTATACTGTGCTCGCAGCTTATTCCATCTCCCAATAATTTATCTTTAACAAAATCAATTTCTCTTCCGATCATCGTCAAAAAACCATTATTCACATCCAGAATCCTAGAATCCTGGTCAACAATCACAAGTCCTATAGGGGCATACTGGAAAATTGTTCTTAAATTATTTCTTTCATCCCTAAGCTCATCTTCAATTTTTTTTAATCTGGTTATATCCCGAAATACCCCGACAGCCCCGCTGATTACATCACATTCGCTTCTTATTGGAGCAATATTCGCAGATAATAGCTTCTTTTTTCCATCTTTTGAAACCAATGCGTGGTAGCTCCCAAGGCCAGTCTGGATACCTGTTTTTATTACCTTTTCAAATGGGTCGTCAATACTTTCTCCAGTAAGAAAATGCGCAAGTTTAAACACTTCTGAACTTTTCATTTTATTAGCTTCATCTAAAGTCCAACCTGTGAGCGTTTGCGCAGCCTCATTCATAAACATTATATTTCCATTAATGTCTATGCTTATGATCCCGTCAGCAATACTAGATATGGTCTTCTGCAAGTCTTCAAAGGAGAAGCCATCCTTATGAGCGTTAGTGTTTTTCTCAGATTTTACTTCCATAAATACACTACCCCTTAAACTATACTCTTAACGGCAAATAACGCACATTGACTTTTCCTGTATCGGAAAATAACTCTATCGTTCTGCTTTTATTACCGCCAACATCGCAATAATTTAAATTCAAATCCAAAAGGCTTAGCGCGTGACTAACAGCATCAACATTTCTTCTGCCAATTTTAAATATATCGGATTTTTGAGCTGAATCAGCTCCTCCATATATTCTTATATCAAGCTCGCCTTTGTTGCATCCGTATCTATAACATACGTATTGAATAAGCATTGGAACGGCTGTATCGGCGTATGACCAGATATTGGGTTCTTTAGTTTCTATATGTTTCGTGGTTTCGGGCAGCGAAATATGGACCATACCCGCGACCCTCCTGATAGGGGAGTAAACCGTCATTGCTACACAGGTCGCAAGAGCATATGTTATAATTACATCTCCATGAGTATCCGTTATCGCGTATTCACCAATCCCTATAACTTTAGTCCCCATAACTTCCAGCATAAATTTCTCCTTGTATATATATTTTGCAATAAACATTTTACATCCATTTTTATATTGCAAAATATATACCTTGATTCATAAGTTGCGAAAAGTTCATCTTTGATAGTAAAAATGCAGACGTATTAACTGCATTTTTACTGTAAAATCTTTTTCGCAACTTATATATATAAAAAGCACTATTAATCTTACATTTGACGGAGCAAAATAACGAATGCTTTAACGTTATTTTGTGATAGGCAAATGTAAAAGATTAATTGCTTTTTATATAGATTTAAGTCGGCAATTTTTATGTAACCGTCTTAACGATAGAGTGAGTCAGCCTTGCAATATCTCCAATCGGAGCCTGCTTTTCAACGGCGCCAATGTCATAGGCTACTTTTGGCATACCATACACCACAGAGCTCTCTTCATCCTGCCCAATTGTTTTTGCTCCTTTTTTCCTCATTTCCAAAAGTCCCTTTGCTCCGTCATAGCCCATTCCTGTCAATATTATTCCAATTGCGTTTTTGCCCGCAATACTCGCCACAGAGTTAAATAAAACATCAACAGAAGGACAATGTCCATTTACCTTGTCACCTTTGAAACATTCCACAATATAACCAGATCCGCTCCTTTTCAGTTTCATGTGATAGTCGCCCGGAGCTATCAGTACCGTTCCCTGAACAACCTGGTCTCCAGTCTTCGCTTCTTTGACATTTAATGCGCAAGTATTATTCAACCTATCAGAGTACATTTTAGTAAACACAGGAGGCATATGCTGAACGATGACTATTCCCGGCATATCTTCAGGAAACTTTTTCAACACCTCATATATGGCTTCAGTTCCGCCTGTAGATGCTCCAATAGCAATAACAAGATTTTTATTCAATCCATTGGCATTTTCAAAAGCCCTGTCACTGGTCTTATTATTCTTCCAATGACCTAACTTTGCCGTAGACGCAATTTTTATTTTTATTATAAGTTCATTAATAAGGCTGTCTAAATTATTACCATTCCTCACATCCGGTTTTGTAACAAAATCCACAGCTCCCGCGTTCAAGGCATCAAAAACATTGCTGCTGACAGCGCTTACAACCACCACGGGAATGGGATACTGAGGCATAAGCTTCCTTAAAAACTCAATCCCTCCCATTTTAGGCATTTCAACATCCAATGTCATAACATCAGGTTCAAATTCAATTATTTTATCCCTTGCCATAAATGGATCTGAAGCTGTCGCAACCACTTCTATTCCCGGATCCTTTGATATTCCTCTGGCTATAGCTTCCCTGAATACTAGGGAATCGTCTACAACAAGAACTCTGATCTTTTTCATATGCATTTAATCACCTATTTTCTATAGACTGCAGGCATGATATATTTATAGTTCGATTGATCCCTGCTTATCGATTCCGAATGACCGATAAAAAGGTATCCCCCTGGTTCGGTAAATTCATAAAACTGTTCTATCAATGATTTTTTAGCCGCTTCATCAAAGTAAATCATTACATTCCTGCAAAATATAGCATGAAACCTTTTTTTAAATGGAAAAATCGGCTCCATCAAATTGAATCTTCTGAATATAACCTCATCCCTTATTTCTTTTATTAATTCATATGATTCCTTATCAACTTTTTTAAAATATCTTAATGTCCAGCTCTTAGGAAGCTGCTCTATCTGTTCATTGGAATAAATCCCCGTAATAGCTTTGTTTAAAACAGTTGTGGATATGTCAGTGGCAAGTATCTTATTGTTCCAAAATAATTTTTTTCCATCTAGGTAATCACTTATTATCATACTAAGAGTATAAGCCTCTTCACCTGATGAACATCCGGCGCTCCATATTCTAAGATCTTTTTCCCGATTATCAGTTGTCGCCCATGGAAGGAGTACATCTTTGAAGTAAGTAAAATGATCGGTTTCCCTCATAAAAAAGGTATGATTTGTGGTTAGTTTATCAACTAAAGTTATAAGCGCCTGGCCAGTTTTATCAGTTATAACATAATTATATAATTCTGAGAAGTTTGAAAAACCCTTATCTTTTAGTATGCCCGCTAAACGGCTTACAACAAGAGATTTTTTTTCGCGTCCGATTTTTACGCCATAATTTTCTTTGAAAAAATCAGTTATCATCATAAACTCTTTGTCTGAAATGCTTGTCAAATACTCTTCATCCACTGCAAATCACACCTTTGAGAGTTAAATAACTCCTAATAATTTTAAATTAATATTTTCCAAAATCATTGTCATTAAGGTTTATTTTGGGTTTAGGTAGTATCAAAAAAACTTAGCAACTGGTCGTTTCAAAACCTGATATAATGGGTTTTCGTCGTATAAACTTGAATAAGGAATTTTCTGAAACACCCTTATAATAGAAGGCAAGCTGACAAGTTTTCTTTTTTATGCTTGCTAAAATCTATAAGAATCCCCTTCTAAATATTTGTAAGCGATTGCGCGTCATCATCAGAAATTAATTTCTCGCAATCTAAAAGCAGCTTCACATCATTTCCAACCTTTCCAATTCCTTTTATAAACCTGTTGTGAGAGTTTACATTTACATCGGGGGGCGGAACAATATCCTGAGAAGATATGTCCAATACATCTGAAACCGCATCAACAATAAGTCCTATAGATATTTCCTTTACATCAATAACAATTATGCATGTCCTGTCATTATAATCATTAGCTTCCTTCTTAAATCTAAGCCTCACATCCATAACCGGTATTATCTTCCCTCTTAAATTAATAATGCCTTTTATATATACAGGCAATTCAGGAACCTCAGTAATCGGTTGAATACCGATTATTTCTGTCACATATATTATTTCAACTCCATAAAATTCCTTTCCTAAAGAAAACGTAAGAAATTTGTCCTTCTGAGAATCCTCTTCTGTAACATCAATCTCTTCAAGTAACTCTGCCATGTTTGTTATCTCCTTCCGGTTTTCTATTTGTTTCTATTTGTAATTACTTTTAACAAGTCCCGCAATATCCAGAATAAGACTTATGGTTCCCTCGCCAAGTAAAGTGCATCCCGTAATTCCCTTGACTTTCTTTATGTATTGTGGTAACGCCTTAACCACCACCTGCTGCTCGCCTAATAACTCATCGGCAAATAGGCATACAGTGTTCATTTCACTTTCCACCATAATGGTTATTCCCTCATGGATATTATGAATTGAATCACTTATATTAAATTTCTTATGAATTCTTAAAATAGGATAGCAATCTCCACGCACCATTATCATTTCATTCCCGTCAGGATCGGTGATCAATTCATCTTCCTTTATCCTAAACGATTCTTTAATTGATATGATGGGAATGGTAAAAGTTGAATCGCCCACCCTTATATTCATTCCATCAATAATCGCCAAAGTCAGAGGAATCTTTATAGTCATAGTAGTTCCCGCGTCTGTAACGCTATCCACATTGACAACTCCTCCTACTTTTTCAATATTATTTGATACTACATCCATACCTACTCCTCTGCCGGAAAACTCTGTAACGCTTTCCTTGGTTGAAAAACCCGGAAGAAAAATCATCGAGAATATTTCCCTGTCTGAAATCTCTTTGCCGTTGTCTTGCACAAGTCCATTGTCGATCGCTTTCTTCAATATTTTTTCCTTGTTTAAACCCTTTCCGTCATCTTTAACTAGTATTATTACTTCTCCGCCCTCATTTTTAGCCTCAAGAGTTACCTTCCCCTTTGGATTCTTACCTTTTAACGTCCTTTCTTCGACTGTCTCAATTCCGTGATCAATAGCGTTTCTTATTAGATGCATTAGTGGGTCTGAAATATTTTCGATTATATTTTTATCTACTTCAGTCTCCTCGCCTATAATTTCTAATTCCACATCCTTATTAAGCTTTTTACACATGTCGCGGACAATTCTATTCATTTTTTGGAATGTAGCAGATAGTGGAACCATTCTTATGGACATTACAATATCCTGAAGCTCCCCTGTAATTTTTTTCAACTGATTTGCCGCCTTGTTGAAATTATCCAGATTTAAGCCTTTCAAATCTGGATTGCTTGTTACCATGGCTTCAGATATTACCAATTCACCTACCAAATCCATAAGTTTATCGAGCTTTTGAAGATTCACGCTGATAATATTCTGTTGAAATGATTTATTAGTATGTTCCTTTTCGTGAAGTCTTGAAGACTCAGGAATAATTGGTTTATCATCAAGGTCTATAGTCTTTTTTTGCTTAACATTCTGCATTTCCTCAATATCTTTTAACTCATCAAGTTCGAGCTTTTTCAGGAAAATTGCATCGTTAAGAAGTTTGAATATAATATCATACTCACTGTCAGAGGAAAAATAAATTTTAATGCCTTCTCTTTTTATTATCTCTGCGCTGTTTTCGTTTTCAATAATGTCAGATGGCTCACTGTGAATCTCATCGGCTATGTCATTTAAAGCGTGAATAATCGAAAATGCCCTTATATTTTCCATTTCACAGCCATCTTCAAAAAAGATTGTTGCTTTGTAATGAGGTTTTGAAGAATTGTTAAGATTGTAGGAAATATAATACTTCTGTTTATCTTCATCACTTGGATTTGCCGATTTTTCCCGCGTTAACTCTTTTGAGTCAATACTTTTATTATCCTTTTGCTTTATGCCTGAAAGAAATACTTTAATTAAGTTTACCAGTTCCTCCGGATTTCCATCCGGCTCCACTCCGTTTTCAATTTTCCCAAGCTCATCCTTCATAAAATCCGCGCAGTTCAGCACAAGATCAGTGAGCTTTTCATAATCCACATCCGACGGTTTAAATTCTCTTAAGTAGTAAAACAAATCTTCAATTGAATGCGCAAGCGTAGAAATCCCATTAAAAATCATCATTGCTGAGGATCCTTTAATAGTATGCATAATGCGGAAAACCTCATTAATTGCTTCTGGAGAGTAGCAATTTGATTTTTCGCTTCTTATTAGAATCTGTTCTAATTGTTCTAGAAGTTGAGTGGTTTCAAATTTATACATTTCCAGCATTGGTTCTTTAGATATATCAGACAATTAAACCACCTCCTTTAATATTGGGTTTATTAAGGATTATAACTTTACTTTTGCGCTCCTTTAAAACTAATGCTACTTCTATAAGAGCATCATATGGAATTTAGAACCTTTAAGACATGATCTTCCTTAAACGGCTTGACAATAAAGTTCTTTGCTCCGGCAAGGACAGCATCCTTAACCCATGCCTCCTGTCCCATTGCAGACACTATTATAATAACCGCTTTGGGATCAATCTCCCGGATTTTCTTTGTCGCCTCTATTCCATCTAATAAAGGCATGGTAATATCCATTGTGACTATATCAGGACTTAACTCGCCATACTTCTGAATCGCAACAGAACCATTTTCAGCTTCACCTACTACCGTAAAACCGTTTCGTTCCAGCATCAGCTTTAAGGAAGTCCTCATAAATGCCGCATCGTCAACAATCAATACCTTCGACACAAAATCACTCTCCCATGAATAAAATAGTCAGTAAATTATTCATTATTTATAGCTTGTTATTTTTACAAAATTTTGATAATGTATTATATATTAAAATCATTAAAAGTCCTACATCTGGCACCTTAGAACATCAAGCTTTCTTATAAATTCTGCGTTAAGGCAATGCATGCATTTGATAGATTTTAATGTATATAATCTAAAATTATATCGTCATTATAATAATTTTACTTAATAATTAAGTTAATCTGATCCGGAGGTAATTTATGAATCAACCGTATGATTTGTCCTTAAACAAAATGCGGACGTATTAACTGCATTTTTAATGTATAATCTTTTTCGCAACTTATATTTATAACAAAATGTAAAAATTAAATAATTTACGCTTCCATGAGTTAATCAAAGATGTTAAGATATTAATGTAAATCTATTGAATGCGCCATAAATAAATTTAAACAAGGAAAGGTGAAAGAAATGTCTACAAATGAAAACCCTCAAAATTTAGAGGAAACCCTTGAAGTGTCCTCAAATATCATCGAAAAGAAGCAAAACTGGGCAGGATTTGTTGAAACTACAGTTGTTAATTTTTTTGTTGAGTGTAAACTTGAAAAGCTTAATATCGAAGATGGAAAAGGCAATAAAGCAAAGCTAATGAGGCAAAAGGATGACACAATTAAAGTTGAATATACTTCAACCACTACATTATAAATACAGAATTTAAAATAACCAATCATTAAACAAGTTTATTTTTTTTCTGGTAAAACGAGAAGCCTAAATTGGCTTAATACTTGGGAGAGCAGATACCATTAAATTGGTGATTTCACTCTCCCAAATTGTAATTTGATAAGGGCGTTTCAAAAAATTCCTTGTTCAAGTTTATATGACGAAAACACATTATATCAAGTTTTTGAAACGACCAGCTGCTAAGTTTTTTGATACTATATAAAAAGCAATTAATCTTTTACATTTGCCTATCACAAAATAACGTTAAAGCGTTCGTTATTTTACTCCGTCAAATGTAAGATTAATAGTGCTTTTTATATACCTAAATTATTAAAGATTATTTTATGAATGCAAAATGGGAGATAATTATGAAAAGATTACTATTGATTTTTGCGGCTATAATGCTTACAGTCCTTGTTTTTCCAATATCAATGG
>JAUZPS010000123.1 GCA_030705945.1 Bacillota bacterium | reverse complement strand
TGGTGGAAAAAGGAGCTAATATATAATACCAATGTGAATATTTAGATAAAGATACAGCTATTATAACTGCCGCCGGATACGGCAGTAGGCATATCTTGGAATATCTCATTAAAAAAGGAGCAAACATCAATTACCAGAATAATAAGGGTGAAACTGCATTGATGCGGGCTGCATCCTGTGGATGGATAGATAATGTGAAACTTTTGATTAGTAATAAGGCAGATGTAACTTTGAAAGACAAAGATGGGCTTACAGCATTGAATTACGCTAAGAAGGGTAAGAGTAAGGATATTATTAAGATTCTAGAAAAAACAAAGTAATTTTGTAATATTGATGAGGGAGCCTCAGGATAATGCCATCATATCATATGGTAAAAGAGAGGGAATAAACGGTATAGTATGAAAACCTCCAATACTTGAACTCTTATTAAGAATTCAAGTATTGGAGGTTTTAAAAACAACCTGCATAGCACAAGTTCCTAATTAATTATCGTTGAAATAGGATATTTTCTATGTGTATTAAGGAAGCTAACTGTTCTTCCAATATCCACCGAATATCACGATAATAATGGTAAAGTATTAACCTTTAACAAAGTTTTAAACTAATATTAGGTGGGTTACACATATTTGATAAACCACACTAAATCCGTGCAACTCCCGACTTCCTTGCAGCCTCAGAGACTGCTGCGGCAACTACTTTACCGACTCTTGGATCAAAAGGAGCAGGGATTACGTATTCTTCATTTAATTCAGCGTCACTGACTAGTGAAGCAATTGCAATTGCTGCTGCGATTTTCATTTCGTCATTTATATCGCTGGCTCTTACATCAAGCGCTCCTCTGAAAATTCCTGGGAAAGCAAGAACATTGTTTATCTGATTTGCAAAATCGGAACGACCTGTGCCAATAACTCTTGCTCCTGCTGCTTTAGCTACATCAGGCATAATTTCGGGAACAGGATTAGCCATAGCAAAAATTATCGGGTCTTTTGCCATACTTTGAACCATTTCGCGGGTGACCATTCCGGGAGCGGATAGGCCTATGAATACATCAGCTCCTACCATGACATCCTTTAAAGAACCTTTTTTCATTTCGAGGTTGGATATCTTAGCCATCTCTGCTTTCGCGGGGTTTAAATTATCGCGGCCAGCATAAATGGCTCCCTTTGTATCACAGAGCACTACATTTTTAAGCCCCATACTCATAAGGAGCCTTGTAACAGCAATGCCTGCGGCTCCTGAGCCGTTTACGACAACAGATACATCGCGGATGTCTTTTTTTGTTATCTTTAAGGCGTTTATCATAGCAGCTAAAGTTACAACAGCTGTACCGTGCTGATCATCATGGAAAATTGGGATGTCGCATTGTTCCTTGAGTCGTCTTTCTATTTCAAAACATCTTGGAGCAGATATGTCTTCGAGATTGATACCGCCAAAACTTCCTGCCAACAATTTTACAGTATTGACGATTTCATCAACACTCTTTGATCTGATGCAAAGCGGAAAGGCGTCTACATCGCCAAAGGTTTTAAAAAGGACGCATTTACCTTCCATAACCGGCATACCTGCTTCTGGTCCGATATCGCCTAGACCCAATACTGCAGTGCCATCAGTAATAACAGCGACTAAATTCCATCTTCTTGTGTATTCATATGAAAGGTTAACATCTTTCTGGATTGCCAGGCAGGGTTCGGCAACACCTGGAGTATATGCAAGTGACAGGTCCCGTTTGTCGTTAACAGGAACAGTGCTTATGACCTCAATTTTTCCTTTCCATTCACCATGTAGTTTCAATGATTCTTGTCTGATATCCATTTTATTTCCTCCTGAATTTCTTTTATATTAACATAAGAACTAAGTTAACAAATATTATATAGTCTAAATTCGTATTTAATAATTATAGATCAATTTATGCGCAAAGTAATCGGAAAAAATTCTCCTGCATTATTATATTATATTTTAATGAATAATTAAATTATAAGTTGAAAAAGAACTAAATATTTATTAAAATTGAACAAATGAAGATGTGTAAGTTTAAAAGAGAAAGGAAAACAAAATGGAGTGTAGAGTTGGTTGCGCTGCTTGCTGTATTGTCATATCTATTTCAACGCCTATTCCTGGAATGCCTGAGGGTAAACCTGCGGGGGTAAGGTGTATTCAGCTTACTCCTGATAATAAGTGCATGCTATTCAATAAGGCAGAGCGGCCCGCTGTTTGCAGCAGCCTTAAGCCCTCTTTAGAAATGTGTGGGGAAAAGAACGAGGATGCAAATTCGTTTCTAACATTACTAGAAAACATAACTAAGCCTTAGCATGGAATAGTCTGTCATTAAATTAAATATTTTATCGAATTTTAGCATTTCTTGGACAAATGATAAAAAATAAGTTATACTATATACATTAAAAATCAATGACTTTATTGATATTGCAATTCTGTTACTATATATACCGATATAGATTTTTACAAATCAGAATTCTATAGGTATTTTTGTAATTCAGCAAACAACTTACTTGGAATGTTGCAAAACTTCCTTCAATTCTTTGTTAAACTTGAGTTTATATAGGGTATTATACAAAAAATAAATAACAGTTGCCATTACAATTCCTAAGCGTCTAAAGGTTCTAATACGGAGAGAATTTTAAAATCAATTTAATATTAGGGATATGTAAAAATATTGCAGTTATATAAGTTGGTTTATGAAAATGATTAGTTTATTATAATATTTTTTGCAGAATTATGTTTGGATTATTTAATCACTAAGATTATTCCTGCTAGTAATTGATATGGGGAAAATTGCTTGTTTTACTTGTGATTCAATATATTCAAATGAATTAATATATTTACATAACGTGATATAAAATTACGAGACATATACCTTGATTTATAGATCGTGAAAAATTCCATATTTTCTTGCAAATGAAGATGTTTTAAATTCATAAATTGCTGCAAAGTTTGTGAGACTTTTGAAACACATTTATTGGAGGAGTTTCATGAAAATTCGGATATATAACAAATCAAAAATATTCTATACGTTATTGACTGGGTTGGCAATATTGATTATTAGCGTAGTCACCTATTATTTTGCATCTGAAAATCTAAAAAATAATGTTATGGAGTCTTTGGTTGAATTGTCCGAACAGGGTGGAAAAACTATTGAGGTAGAGCTTAAGAACAGGCTTGACTTACTCCAAGCAATATCAATTCAAACTTCTATAAGTAACCCGAATGCGCCAATTGAAGAAAAACTAAACGAGATTAAAAGACAGGCGAGTTTAAGCAAGCCACTCAGGTATGGAATTTCTGATCTAAAGGGAGAGGCCATAACAACAGATGGAAAGCGTTTTCATATTGAGGACAGAGAGTATTTCCAAAAAGCGATTAATGGAGTAAGCAATATTTCAGAACCCATTATAAGCAGAGCGGATGGTAGTTTGGTTATAGCGTTTGCAGTACCCATTAAAGATGATGAAGGTAATATTTTTGGAGCGCTTCATACTACATACAAAGCGGATTTGTTAACAGATATCGTAAAAGAAATAAAGCTCGGTGATGACAGCAATGCATATATAATTAATAAGTACGGTATTATTATAGCAAATGAAGACAAGCAGTTGGTTTTTAACATGGCTAATAATATAGAGAGAGCAAAAAATGAGCCGTCTTTAAAGTCCCTTGCAGTATTGGAAGAAAATATGAAAAAGGGTTTGACTGGATCTGGAGAATATACAGTTAACGGTATGACCCGATATATGGGGTATGCCCCTATATATGGCACTGATTGGTCGATTGCTGTAACTGCCTCAAAAGAGCAAGCAACGGAAAAAGTCCATAAGGTGGTTTATGTTATAAATGGAGTAATATTGCTGTTTTTGCTTATTTCAATTATTGCAGGCTTTTACAGCGAATATTTGAAAAGAAGGCTTGTATATGAAGAAGAAGCATCAAAACATATAATTGACATAGCAAATATTATTTCAATTGCAGTTAAATACGACGGAACTATAGTTTCGTTTAATAAATATGCTGAAATCAAGACACAATACAACCAACAGGAAGTAATTAACAAGAGTTTTATCGATATGTTGGTTGAGGAAGATAAGGAAAAGTTTATTAAAATCCGAGAAGCGCTCAGAAGTACAGATTCTTCTGAAAATTTTGACTTGTCCTTGAAGCGTAAGGATGGGGAATTATTACATATTGTGTGGAATGCGAACATGAAGGATGACTATAAAAATAAATCACTATTATTTGTTATAAATTTAATTGGTATGGACATCACTGAAAGGATTGAATCGGAAAGGAATATAATAGAGAGTCATGAGGAACTTACAAGAGTTCTTAGTGAATTGGAGCTTTCACAGGAAGAATTAAGAAACAAGTATAACGAATTAAATGATATAAAAAACAAGCTTTTAGCAAGCGAGCAACGATATTATCTGTCTTTAGAAGGCGCCAATGACGCAATCTGGGACTGGAACGCCGCAGAAGATAAGATTTTTTATTCAGACAAATTTTATGAAATAATAGGATACAATAAAGAAGAAATTGGAAGTTCACTTTGGGATCTGAAGGATCTGTACCACCCAGATGATTTCGAATTGGTAGAGGAAGTTAATAGAAATCATATCAATGGAATTACTCCGAACTTATCCTATGAATATAGAATTAAATCTAAATCTGAAGGATATATCTGGCTATTGGTTAAAGGTAAGGCTGTAAGGGACAAGAGCGGAAAAGTCATAAGAATGGCGGGCTCAATAACAAATATAAATGACAGAAAGATGCATGAGCAGATGATTAAAAAGCTGGCATATTATGACCTGCTGACGGGCCTTCCAAACAGGCTTATTCTGAAGGAACGAGCTGAACGCGCCATTGAAGAACGAATAAGAACAGGTGGCTCGGGAGCTTTGATTCTCATCGATATAGATAATTTTAAACTTCTTAATGATTCATATGGACATTATTTTGGTGATATATTGCTTATAGAAATCAGTAATATACTAACTGACCTGGTTGATGAATGGTGTGTGGTATCGAGATCCGGGGGAGATGAGTTCACAATTTTGGTTACCAGGATGGATTCAATATCTTCTATTAAAGACTATTGTGATAATATTATGAGCGCGTTTTCCAAGACTTTCAACATTCAGGGCAAGACCTTTTATATAACAGCTAGCATGGGAATCAGTGTTTTTCCAAATGATTCGACAGATTTCAACGAACTGCTCAAAGACGCCGATACCGCAATGAATCATGCAAAGAAAGTCGGTAAACGCAATTATAAACCTTTTGAGAAATCCCTTAATGACGAAGTCATGGAGAAGGTAAAGATAGCAAGCAGATTAAGAACGGCGTTGGATAATGATGAGTTTGAGTTGTATTATCAACCGCAATATGAAGCAAATTCGGACAGGATTTATGGCTTTGAAGCCTTAATCCGTTGGAACAGCCTGGAGGATGGACTGGTTATGCCGGAAAAGTTTATTGAACTTGCGGAAGAAACCGGGCTTATTGTGCCTATAGGCGACTGGGTTTTAAGGAGAGCATGCGAGTTTAACAAATATTTGCATAATGAAGGTTTGAATCACTTAAAAATTTCAGTTAATATATCAATGATTCAATTAATGCGGGAAAGTTTTCCTGAAAACGTATTGAGCATATTAAGCGAGACTGGTCTAGATCCCCGGTTCTTAGAAATTGAACTTACCGAATCAGTTCTGATACAGTCAATTGATGAAAATCTTTTAAAACTGCAAATGCTTAAGGATAACGGAATAAACATATCGCTTGACGATTTTGGAAAAGGATTTTCTTCCTTAAGTTATTTAAAGGTGCTTCCGATAAATACATTAAAAATCGATAAGGCGTTTGTGGATGACATAGGCAGTAATTCCGATATAACAGGCTCTATAGTTCATATAGCTCATAAAATGGGGCTGGGGGTAATTGCTGAAGGGGTTGAAACAAGAGAACAACTTAATCATTTAATTAAGAACAACTGCAATGTCATACAGGGATACTTTATAGGAAGGCCTGTGCCTGAAAATGAGGCTATAAAAGCCGTTATGCTGCAGAAAGTACTGTGAAATAGCGGGTTTCGAGGAACTCATAAAAAGCGGGATTGATAACGAAAAAAAATTTGATTACAAACTGTTGACAATTGTTGTATGCCTATAATAGAATTAATTAGCATAAATTAATAGTATATAAAAAGCAATTAATCTTTTACATTTGCCTATCACAAAATAACGTTAAAGCGTTCGTTATTTTGCTCCGTCAAATGTAAGATTAATAGTGCTTTTTATAGTAGATAGAGTAGGCGATGCATCGGATACTGATATATGCTTATATAAGCTTAATATCATTGATTATCTGTATGGCGCCGGGCCGGAGTTCCGGCAGCAGGTAAAATATTACCTGTGGGACTATAGTGTAGTTTTAACTTATAGTTTCACAGGTTTTTTAGTGTCATGTAGATATTAATGGCGTCACAAAAATTTTAGTATTAGGGCGTTTCATTTGCTCGAATACAATGAAAGTTCTGTAATGAATATTAGCGAGTAAGAAAGGATTGAAGTCATGGGGTTAACAAATAATAAATCGAGTGTTGCAATTTTATCAGTTATTTCAAATTCATTTTTGATAATTATAAAAATTATCGCAGGTTTATTGAGCGGCTCGGTTAGTATTGTTTCAGAGGCGATTCATTCTGGGATGGATTTGATTGCTGCAATTATCGCGTTTATTGCAGTAAAGATTTCTTCTAAGCCGGCTGATAAAGATCATCCCTATGGTCATGGCAAGGTAGAAAATGTCTCAGGCGTAATAGAAGGCATTTTAATCCTGATAGCAGCGATTCTAATTATTACGGAAGCAGTGAAAAAAATAATCCGTCCAGAACATATCGGAGAAACTAATATTGCCTTAATTGTAATGTTTATTTCTTCAGCAGTTAACTTTTTTATTTCCAGAAAACTGTTTAAAGTCGCTAAAGAAATAGATTCCGTAGCTTTAGAAGCAGACGCGTTACACCTTAAAACTGATGTTTATACATCTGCCGGTGTTGGCGTTGGAATGCTGCTTATAAAAATTACCGGAATAGAGATATTTGACCCTATAGTCGCTATACTTGTAGCTTTGCTTATTGTTAAGGAAGCCTGGTCCCTTATTTGGAATGCGTATTGTCCATTATTAGATACTAAGCTGTCAGATTCTGAAGAAGATAAGATTAAAAATGTTATTAATTCATATAATGGTCAAATAATTGATTTTCATGAATTGAGAACGCGTAAATCTGGCAGTATCAAATACATAGATTTTCATATGACTGTAAACAAAAATCTTTCAGTAGAAGATTCCCATGCTTTAAGCGAAAGGATTGAGAAGGATCTGGAAGAGGCTTTAAAAAATACAAATGTAAGTATCCATATTGAACCGGGAGTATAATGATATTTTAAATTAACAAACAGGTATCCGCCATATAAGCAGGATACCTGTTTGCTTTAGTGATTGGAACTTTTCTTTTAATTTTAATTGCTCTATTCTTTCTTTAAAGCGCCTTCGTGATAAGTATTCATTGGATCCCACAGGAACCATTCATCATAACCTGCATCATTAACAGCCTGTATTTCTTGTCTTACCTGGTCATCGCCATAATGCTGCCAGTTACCTTGACCTATCCATGTAGCGTCGAAGTCCTGAATATATGTCCTGAGCATGGGAACATGACCATCTACTTTTGAAAGCCGTGCTTTAGCCTTTAAAAGAGTATTTTTGATTACGCCGTATGGATCCAAGTCCGGCTTTTTAAAAGGGATATTGTTAATAATCTGGCCTAAAGCATAGTGAGAAGGATAAGCCATCGGACTAATATAATCAACGTCTTTTCCAACATACTCAAGATATTGTCCTATTCCTTCATTGTCTCCAGGGCTTTCGCATATTATTGCAAAAACATCGGCAGAAAGAACAGCAGAAGGCATTTGCTTTCTTGCTTCAGATAAAAAGTCATCTATAGTTTCATACATCTTTTTATTGTTTGTAGAGTCAAATACCATATCACTTTTCTTTCCATCGGGAAAACGAACATAATCAAACTGAACCTCATCAAAACCTTTTGAAAGAGCTTCTTTTGCAAGGTCTATATTATACTGCCAGGCCTCTTTAGTATAGGCGTTAACCCAGGTCATGCCGTTATGGATATATAGTCCCCCGTTTTTGTTTTTTATAGCAATTGCGGGTTTTCCCTTTGAAAAGAATGGATCCTTAAAGCAGACAATTCTTGCTATAGCATAAATATTATTGGCGTGAAGCTCTTTTGTTACTTTTTCAGGATCATATCTGACATCGATAGCTTTTACTTCCTTTGCCGCAGGCACTGATGAGTTAACGCATACATAGCCGTCATCATCCTTATAATCAATTACATAAGAGTTTATTTCAGTAGTGTTTGCAAGATCTATATAATGTTTTAATCTGGCGCCGGCGGAAGTAGCGGTTAAGTACATACCTTTAGCTTTTATTGTTTTTTTGTTTGAAGCGTTTGTAGGGGTGCTTACTGGTATATTGGTCTGAGTGGGATTGTTTGATTGTGAGCTTGATGAAAGTGAACTTGGCGCTTTTGACCCTGCTTTTTCATAGTTGGTCTGAACATTAGATCCGCATGAGGAAAGAAGCAAGGAAACAATAATAGGTGATGAAGTAAATATTGTTCTCTTAAGAGGAAATTTGCTCATAGATATCGACCCCTTTTCATAATGTTAACTGATAAAAAACTGTTACTCTAAATCAATATCAAAATTAATCTTTCATAAAACTGTAGATTAATGATGTCCTATGATATGTCTGTTTTCTTCGTGTGAAATAAGTATAAAACATATAAAGACTATATATAATATATTAATTCCTGTATTAATTAATGCAGTTTATTAGGGAGTTTCAAAAAATTCCTTGTTCAAGTTTAGATGACGAAAACCCATTATATCAAGTTTTTGAAACGACCAGTTGCTAAGTTTTTTTGATACTGCCTTATTAAATTGGATTGTAAAACAAATTGCCCAAAATAGGAAAATAATAATTTAAATAACGCGTAATTGTCATAACTACTATTATACAGTAATATATTAATTAAAATTTATCAAAAAAAAACTGAAATATCAAGATTAAATATATTCATATTAAGGAATGAAAAAGAAATAATATTATTAATTATTGCTAAATTTCAAAGTGTTATATTGTAAAATTGGCAAATTTAATATAAAATTTTAATTGAACTTTTAATATATTTTGTTTTACAATTGTAAATTGGTTATTATATAAGTTGTGAAAAAGATTTTACTATAAAAGCTGAACTCTTCGCAACTTAAGAAACAAGGTATATATTTTGCAATATAGAAAATGAATGTAAAATGTTTATTGCAAAATAAATAGAAGGTCAAAAAATTAAACAGGAGGCTGACTGATGAAGATCTGTCCTAAATGTAATTATTCAAATCAGGATTATGATACTGTATGTGTGAGCTGTGGAACACAATTGAGTAATTTTAATGAGAATCAAGGCAATGGGAATGGGAACTATGGTAATTACGGCAACCCTGGGAATTATGGTAATCCCCCGATGCCTATGGCAACGAATGGGTTTTCAGTTGCTTCATTGATTCTTGGAATATCATCAATCGTTTTAACATGTTGTTACGGAATTGGAATAATTCCAGGGATTCTTGGTGTTGTTTTTGGATTTATGTCAAGGAAAAGAATTGAGAGATCCGAAGGAAGAGAAAAAGGAAGCGGGATGGCTCTTGCCGGTATTATAACAGGTTTTGTCGGTATACTTTTTGGCATATTAATGCTTATAATTATTGTTTTGAATCTAAAAAACTTTGACTGGAATGGATATATTAAAAACATGAATCAGAATACTCATAATGGTTTTTAATTTATTCTTTTAACGTTTTTAATAAAAATATATGATAACACACTCGAGAAAAAAGGATATAAAATTTAATATATTGTTGCTGCTTTTATTTTTATTACCTATTGTTGTATCGTTTATATTAAAAACAAATGGAAAAGCTGTGGCATTCGGGTTTCATGAGAGTTTGCGCGAAATCCGGGTGCCTTGTGTTTTTAAGGACTTTACAGGGTATAACTGTCCGGCTTGCGGGGGAACAAGGAGTTTTATTTATATGAGCAGCTTTGAGCTAAAAGCAGCTTGGGGCATGAATAAGGCAACTACTTTGTTGTATGTTTTTTGTATGCTTCAGATACCGTACAGGCTGGCTTTGATTTTCTGCGAGAAAATTCCTTTCCATACAAGAATAATACAGATTGAGGCAGTTATGCTTATAAGTATAGGGATTATTGATGCATTGAGTTTCATAAGTCAATTTATCTTTATGTAGGAATAATATATATATTAAAACCAGTATAATGAGTTTTATTAATAAGGAATCAGGTTGGTGATAATTAAGTGAAAACAGCTTACGACGCTTATTTTAAGAGGAAAAGCAAGTATAATGATTTAATTTATAAGAAGGCTAAGGCAATAAATCTGATAAGTAACCTTAGACTGGCAGTATTTTTAATTGGATTAGCAGCAGGATTGATTCTTTATTTAAGTCACAATT
>JAUZPS010000122.1 GCA_030705945.1 Bacillota bacterium | reverse complement strand
TTAAGACTTAACCGCTCTTTTTATTAAATGCTATTTAAATATATACCTAATCATTTATTAAATGGGGGTAATATCGCATAACGCATTTATTCAAAAGAGGGCCAAGCCAAAGCGCGCCTTTATCAGTACTTGGTCTTAGTGGTAATCCAGCGCATATATTCAGTTGCTCTGCTATAATATTTTTAAACATATACATTTGACTTGCCTCCTTTCTTAATTTTCCTTAATATTTTAGTTTTTTAATATTTTATTTTTTATGCCATTTATAATTTTAGCATTACTCATTCTGATTGTCAAATATATCCCATATTTGTAACTTAATTGTAACATTCGCAAGTGTATGTTTACTTCATTGGGTTTATTAATTATAATTTAAATTGTGTTCATTACTTCAAATGAGTCCACATTAAATAAGGGCGTTTCAAAAAATTCCTTGTTCAAGTTTATATGACTAAAACCCATTATATCAAGTTTTTGAAACGACCAGTTGACCAGTTTTTTTAATACTACCTAACTGTAAATAAAAAGCGGTTAAGCCAGAATCTTTGACTTAACCGCGTATTATTTGGTGTAATAAACATTTAAATGTTAACAATATTCCCACACTCAATAAATAGAGGATTAAGCCAATGACCACATTTCCCTGTACCTGGTTCCCATGATATCATGTCTCTATCAAATTGTCCTAGTTTATAACTTATTAAGCGAATCATTGTAAAATCCTCCTTTCTTATTCTTGTTAACGTTATATTTGAAACATTTACATCCGTTGCCCAACAACAATAGTCAAGGCACACTGGTAATAGTTTACCATATACAAAGAAATCCTGTCAAGGCATAATTTTCATTTGTAATATTTCTGTAATACTCTCTGTACTATATACGTTCTCTCTCCTCAAAATGCGTATGCAGCAATCTATGAGCAGTTTCACCAAAAGGTTCACCCAGATACTCCTTATACAACCTCAATATCTCAGGATTTTCATGGGATTTTCTTATCTTCCTGTTTTTATCCTCTCTATATATTGCCTCCTGGCGCTTTTTAATAATCTCAAAATTTCCATGATGGTACGGCTGTCCGCCGCCTGCTATACATCCTCCGGGGCAGGCCATTATCTCTATCGCGTCATATTTTGACTTGCCATCCCTTATGCTTTCTAGCAATATCCTAGCATTTCCAAGCCCGCTGGCTATTCCTATTTTTAAAACCTTATCCCCAACTTGTACTTCCGCCTCCCTGAGCCCATCCATGCCGCGTAACTGATTAAACTCTATTTGTTCCAGTTCTTTTCCAGTCATCCATTCATGAGCTGTACGAATTGCAGCCTCTATAACGCCACCTGTTGTACCGAAAATAACTGCTGCTCCCGTGTGTTCTCCTAATGGATTATCAAATTCGCTGTCATTAAGACTTTCAAACTCTATACCCGCCTCTTTGATCATATACCCCAATTCTCTTGTGGTTACAACAATATCCACATTGTTATGAGTGTCCTTTGTAAGTTCCGGTCGCTTAGCTTCGGCCTTCTTAGCTATACATGGCATTATTGAGACCACAACAATATTATCCGGATCTATGCCATTTTTTTCTGCATAATAGGTTTTTGCAATGGTCCCGAACATTATGTGCGGAGACTTACATGTTGATGGAACTTCTAGCAGCTCAGGAAACTGGTGCTCAATGAACTTTACCCATGCAGGGCAGCAACTGGTCAGAATGGGCAGAGTTTTATTCTCCTTTACTCTGTATATCAATTCAGAAGCCTCTTCCATAATGGTAAGGTCAGCTCCGAAATTGGTGTCAAAGACCGCATTAAAGCCCATATTTTTTAAAGCCGTAACCATTTTGCCTGTCACAATAGTTCCAGGCTCCATACCAAACATATCTCCTAACGCCACTCGTACTGCCGGAGCTGTCTGCACAATAACATGCTTATCGGGATCATTCAGCGCCTCCCAGACTTTGTCTACATGGTAAACCTCCGTCAAGGCTGCAGTTGGACACACCTGTACGCATTGACCGCAGTATGTACAAGAGGACTCAACCATGGGTATATTAAACGCAGGGCCGACAAAAGCTTCAAACCCGCGGCCTATACCTGACAGAATCCCACAGGTCTGAACCTCATTGCACATAGTTTCACAGCGTCTGCAATAGATACATTTATCAGCGTCTTTAACAATAGCATCACTGGATAAATCCCGCGGATAATCCATTCTTTCCCCTTCCCAACGAATATGTCTTATCTTTAATTCTTGAGCAAGGGCCTGTAACTCGCATTCTAAGTTCTTTGCGCAAGTGAAGCATTCATTAGGATGATTTGATAAGAGAAGCTCAACAGACATTCTTCTTGCCGCGATAGCGTTTAAAGAGCTCGTCAGCGCCTCCATCCCCTCGCTTACTGTTGTTACACAGGATGGAACAAGCTTATTGCGGTTGTTCCTTGAATCTACAAGTTCAACCATACAAACCCTGCACGAAGCAGTTTTATTTACCATTTTAATATCATGCAAATCCAAGTGACATAATGTTGGTATTTTTGCGCCTACCTTGTGAGCTGCTTCTAGAATTGTAGTTCCTTCCGGAACCTTCAAATCCTTATTGTTTATCTTAATATTAATCATAGGTTTATCTTCGTGTAATTCTTGACTTCCTGCCATAACAACACCTCATTTTAGATTCTTAGTCAACGCTTTCAGTGGTTTTTACTTTACAATTTTCTATATCAATTTATTTTTATAAGCCAATGATTATTGCTACATCTATATGCTCGCTATTTCTCTGTAGCAAATTTTATTTTGTTTTTCGCTATATGCCTGCCCTCACCTCTTGGGTTGTCAACATCCTTTATAAATGCCATATACTCCTCCCAAAAATGTTTCAAAGTGCTGATTACCGGATTGGGAGCAGTCTGCCCAAGTCCGCATAACGAACTTCCCTTAACCATATAGGCAAGCTGTTTTAAAGCGTCAATGTCAGCCATTGTTCCCTTGCCGCTCGTGATTTTATCCAATATCTCATACATCCGTTTTGTGCCTATTCTGCAAGGTGTGCACCTTCCGCAGGATTCATCCATGGTGAATTCCAGATAAAACTTGGCGATCTTAACCATATTGTCTGTCTCATCCATGACAATCATCCCTCCGGAACCCATCATAGAGCCAATACTTATTAAAGAGTCATAATCAATGGGAGTATCAAGATACTGTTCTGTAATAACTCCGCCTGACGGTCCGCCTGTTTGAACAGCCTTAAATTTACGCCCTCCCTGAATACCGCCGCCGATATCAAATATAATCTCTCTGAAGGTTATTCCCATAGGCACTTCAACAAGGCCTACATTCTTTACTTTTCCGGCAAGGGCAAAAACCTTTGTGCCTTTGCTTTTTTCAGTTCCGATGGAAGCAAACCAGTCTGCGCCTCTGGTGATTATCTGCGGGATATTGGCGAAGGTTTCAACGTTGTTCACACAGGTCGGATGCCCCCAATACCCTTTTTCAGCTGGATAGGGAGGCTTATAATTAGGTTCTCCTCTTTTACCTGTGCAGGAATTTATCAATGCAGTCTCTTCACCACATACAAAGGCGCCTGCGCCGTATTTTATATTAATGTCGAAACTAAAGTCTGATCCAAATATATTTTTACCAAGCAAACCTTGTTCCCTTGCCTGATTTAGAGCAGTATTCAATCTGGATATGGCAAGAGGGTACTCAGCCCGAATATAAATAATGCCTTTGCTTGCTCCAATTGCATACCCTCCAATTGCCATAGCCTCTATTACGCTGTGGGGATCTCCCTCCAGTATGCTCCTGTCCATAAAAGCTCCTGGGTCTCCCTCATCAGCGTTACAAATAATGAATTTCTCGTTGTCATCCTGCTTCTTTGTCACTTCCCATTTAATTCCTGTAGGAAAGCCTCCGCCGCCTCGGCCGCGCAAACCTGATCTCTTAACTTCATCAACAACCTGGTCGCGCGTCATAGATGTCAGCGCTTTACCTAATGCTTCGTATCCGCCAAAAGCTATATATTCTAAGATATCCTCAGGATTAATGAGACCGCAGTTTCGTAAAGCCACACGAAGCTGTTTCTTATAAAATGGCATATCCTCCTGCCGGTTTATGATTTCGTTAGCTTTAGGTTCCCTATATAAAAGTCTGTCAACTGTTCTTCCCTTTATAATGTGCTCATCAACAATATCTTTCGCGTCCTTAGGACCTACCATAACATAAAATACATTATCAGGTTCAATCTTGACAATGGGGCCCTTCTCACAGAATCCAAAACACCCCGTCCTGATAACCCTAGCTTCATTTTCGTATCCCCGGGCTTTTATAATAAGTTCAAGATTTTTAATGACCTTATCGCTTTCACTTGCCAAACAACCCGTACCGCCGCAAACCAAAATATTTGACCGTGTAGCCATGAAAATCTCCCTTCTATGCTCTTTCAAAATCCACTTTTAATATTAAGTTTTCTACAGGCTGTCCACCTATAATATGCTTATTAACAATATCCGGCACCTTATCCTTCTTCACAGTGCCATAAAGGACAGGTTTCTGTCCTGGCATGTTCACCTGGACTGTAGGCTCTGAATGGCAGTATCCTATGCAACCTACAGTTATGACCTTTGCATTATTAAGCCCCTGCTTGCCTATCTCTTCGACAAATGCATTAAGGGTTTCTCTTGCTCCCGACGAAATACCGCAAGTAGCCATTCCAATCAATATCTCTATTCTATCCTCCTGATTATTTCCGCTTTGTCTTAAGTTTACTTTATTTTGATGCTCTTCTCTGATTTTACGCAGCTCATCCATGGACTTAATACTCATGCTCCACACATCCTCATCAATTAATTAGCGGTATGTATCTAAAATACCATCTAGTTCTTCCTCTTTTACACGACCATAGACCTTATCATCTATCATGATTACAGGCGCTAAGCCACATGCGCCCACACACCTTATATCCTTGAGAGTAAACAACCCATCTTCCGTAATCTCATTTACTTGGACTTGAAGCTTTTCTTTGAGCTTCTCAAGAATTTTATCCGAGCCCCTGACAAAACATGCGGTTCCCATACATACACTTATTGTGTGTTTACCTCTGGGCTCTGTTGTAAAGTACGAATAGAAACTTACAACACCAAAAACCTCTGCGCCCGGTATGCCTAATTTTCTAGCGACAAAAAGCTGAACATCCCTTGGTAGATACCCAAATAGATTTTGCGCTTTATGAAGAATTTCGATCAACGCTCCGTCCGTACTCTCAAGGCTATTTATGAAAGCCTCAAGCTCGTCAAATTTTTCCTTGGGCAATTCCCCTTCAACCGGCTCATAAACATCTATTTCATGTGGTTTAGTCATATTTTCAATCACTGCCTCTTCAACATAGTTTTATATATATGTTTCGTGATAAACATTTTACATTAACATTTAAAATCACGAAACATATACCCTGATTTATAAATCTTGAAAAATTCCATATTGTTTTTGCAAATGAAGATGCTTTAACTTCATTTGCTTATGTAATATCTTCTTCTCGATTTATATATAATAATTTGCATTAGAAGCGGTTTTTTTATACAGTATTATATATAAATTGTAAAATTAATTTTAATCTCAGATTCTATATAAAAAGCAATTAATCTTTTACATTTGCCTATCACAAAATAACGTTAAAGCGTTGGTTATTTTGCTCCGTCAAATGTAAGATTAATAGTGCTTTTTATATATATAAGTTGCAAAAAAGATTTTACATTAAAAGCGCAGTTAAGGCAGTATCATAAAAAAAACTTAGCAACTGGTCGTATCAAAAACTTGATATAATGAGTTTTCATCATACAAAATTAAACAAGTAATTTTTAAAACGCGCTAAATCACTTCTAAATATTGTAATACTAGTCCAAGCAGCGCTATAATTATGTAAAAGATTAAATAATAATATATTTCAAAAAGGTGTTCAGATGATTATAAAGAAAGTTGAAATCGCAGGCTTTAAAAATATTACTTTTCATGAGCCAAAACAATTTGAATTTTATGCTCACACCATTATAAGGGGTGAAAATTACTCCGGCAAAACCTCTTTAGGAGATGCCCTGTGCTGGGTTTTCTGCGGCTGCGCCGCCACAGGAATATCTTCAGAATACCTGCTGTGTAATGATGACAGTTCTAAAATTATTGTTGAGGTTACTTTTGAAGATAATTTCAAAAAAGAACATATCCTTTTAAGAGAGCAAAGTAAGGATACGGGAAGAAATTATCGTCTTTTATTAGATGGACTTCCAGTTAAGGAAGCAGATTTGTCGCCTTATATTATGGATAAGGACATCTTTTTATCAACTTTTATGATTGGATATTTTGCAAGGTTGTCATCTAAGCAAGGAAGAGAGTTATTAATGAGTATACTTCCTTTCCCAACACATCAATCTATTGTCAATAAAGTTGATTCGGATCTTCGTCAATTCCTTCCTTCAGAAGATAATTTCGACTCAAACGCTTTTATAAGAAAAAAGCGCTCAGATTTGAAACTTGTTGAGGATGAAATAAAATTATGGTTAGAGAAACAGAGACAGGCAGAAGAACAGCTTAATAAGGCTCCTTCAGGCGGGCTTATCGATGAAGACCAGCTTAAAGCAAGGGTTAATATGCTTGAAAACAGAAAGGAAAACCTGCTTAAAGCATCAATGCAAAATAACTCTGCTGGATTCCTTGAGGGAAAGTTATCAATATTAAGATTGGAAATTCAGTCATTGAAAAACAAACTCAGCTCAGACAACACCCAATACAGGAAAAATTGTCCCACGTGCAATCAACCAATACCTGAAGATGAAAGACGCAGAATGGAAGAGAAGCTAAAAGCTGACAATTCTTTTATGAAGCTAACTCTTGAAGATTTGAAAAAAGATGAAGAAGCGCTATTGGTAAAAATTGAGGAAGCCAGAAACAAAACCAATGAGGCTAACGCTATACAGGAAGAACTTTCATCAGTTGTAAATGAATTGAACTTAATAAAGGCTGATTATGACGCAATTATCAGAAAAAACGAAGCTCTTAAATCCCAGATAAACGCTTTTGAAGAAGCAAAAGTCCAACTTGAAGCTACAAAAAATCATTTAGAAAAACTTTACAGCCAGCGTTATCAACATAACAGATCAATTACCGCGGTTTCTCAGTACAATTCAATTAAAGCTGAAAAACAATACGATACCATCCGCGGCAGCCTTAAAAATGTTTCAATACGTTTTCAAAGAATTGCTCCAAGCAACAACGAACTAAAAGACTGCTTCGAAATACTATATAAGGGCCGCGAATTGCAAGTAATCAGCACATCTGAAACTATACGCGCAGGTCTTGAGATTTCTAACTTAATCAATTCAAGAAGCAATTTAACGCTTCCGATCTTTATTGACAACGCGGAAAGCATAACCCATTATGAAAAACCATCTACGCAGATTTTCGAAGCCAAGGTCGAAAAAGATGCTGTTTTGACTGTTTCACCATGCGTATAGGGCGTTATAAATATAAAGGATGTAGTAATAACTCAAACAAAATCAAGAGTTACAACCACATCCTCTTTATTTATAACATATTAAAATCATTCTATAATTAATTTTTTTAAAGTTTAAATGGTTTTATCTTTTACCTCTTTTTTACCCCTAGAAAACAACCCTTTTACTTTCAATATACCCTTAATAACATTTAATAACGGGCCGCTCCACCATGGTTCCATTTCCTTCTTAACATCCTTTAGTTTTTTTCTGATTTCAATATGCTGAGGACATGCCTTTTCACACTTGCCGCATTCTATGCATTTTGAAGCGAGGGAATTCCTGCCTCCTGTTGCTCCGCCGCCAAACATGAGATACTGAAACACCAGATGTTTGTTATTGAATAAATGCTTACTGTTATAATAGCTGAAGCAGAACGGTATGTTAACTCCTGCAGGGCAAGGAAGACAATAGGCGCAACCAGTACAGCCAACCTTCATAATCCTTAAATAGGTTTCCTTAACTTCCTTGAATATTTTTAATTCAGCCTCAGTCAGTGAATTTGGTTTAATCTCGCTTGCCACTTTTATATTTTCATCAATGTGGCTTTCATCGTTGAGTCCAGACAGTACAACACCCACTTCCGGTTGGCTCCAAAGCCATCTCAAAGCCCAGTCAGCATATGATCTTTTAACATCGGCTTTATCCCATAGCCCTTTTATCTCTTCAGGCATTTTACCAACCAGGCTTCCACCTCTCAAAGGCTCCATTACGACTACTCCAATTCCCTTCGAGTTGGCGTATTGGAGTCCTTCAATGCCTGCCTGATTGGACTCGTCAATATAATTATATTGTATCTGGCAGAAGTCCCAGTTATAATCATCTATAATGACTTTGAAATCATTTTTATCTCCATGATACGAAAATCCTATATTTCTGATTACGCCCTTTTTCTTCATTTCTTCAAGGAAGCCCATAAGGCCAACCTCCTTGGCTTTTTCCCATCCCTTAATGTCCTGAAGGGCATGTGCTAGATAAAAGTCAATATAATCAGTTTTTAGCCTCTGTAATTGTGTTTCAAAGATCTTCTCCATGTCCTTCCTGCTCTTTACAAGGTAAGGAGGAATTTTAGTAGCAATCATGACTTTTTCACGGACGCCATTCTTGTGGAGAATACTACCTAAAGCAGCTTCACTGCCCATATAAAGATAAGCTGTATCAAAATAGTTTACTCCTCGTTCAATAGCCGACATAATCTGTTTCTCAGTTCTTTCCATATCTATTTTGCCATTTTTAGTCGGGAACCTCATGCATCCATATCCTAATATAGAAGCTTCATTACTGTTTTTGCTAATTCTTCTGTATTGCATTATAATCCCTCATTCCATTGTTAATATGTAAATAATGTAAACTATAAATAATTTTAAATTTAATTTAAAATCTTTTTCACAGCTTATTTAGGAATTTTTCAATCATTCCTTAGTTACATCTATAAATCTGTATTCATTTCCCGACCACTTTATGAACTTTTCAAAGTCGCCATAATCTAGTACAAGCGTCGCTGTATTTATATTTGGATGAAAACAGACTCTTTCGCTCTTTGGTAAATCCTTGTCAATTAATAGGACAACTTCTTTTTTGAGGTCGTTGACTATACCAAAAGGACTTACAGACCCTGGCGTAACGCCGAGAAGCTGCATAAGCTTCTCTTCACTTCCGAATATAAGTCTTGTTGCTTTGACCTGCTTTCTTATAGTATTCGAATGAGCTTTCTTGTCCTCGAGCATTACAAGAAGATAATGCTTGTCGGCTATCTTATCATAGAAAAATAAGTTTTTACATCCATCTGCTTCAAAATTGCCATATTCTTTGGCTTCTGTCACTGTATAAATAGGGGGGTGCGTAACTCTGATGTATGGGATATCCAATTTTTTTAATGTTTCTAGTATTAATTCTTCCTGAGTACTAATCATGCTTCCTCCGTTAAGTGTTTAAAGCTTCTGGCAATGTATATGGGTAACAAGTTGTAAAGTTAATGTAAAATGTTTATTACAAAACATATAGTTTACATCTGGCTATCTATAAGTTAAATCATAATTTTGGAAAAATACCGTTCAATTCGTGAATAACATCTTTATTTAACTTTGCTATAAGAAACTTACCTCTTTTTTCTGTTGTTATAAGCCCTGCGTTAGATAATTCCTTCAAATGGTGAGATATTGTGGGAGCGCCAATATTAAAATATTTTACAATTTCACTGATAAGGCATCCACCTGTCTCATAGTCTTTTTCCTGATACTTGATGATTTCTAGAAAAAGCTCCAATCTATTCGGATGGGACAATGCTTTCATGATATTAGAATATTTCTTAACGTCCATTTCTACACACCTTACTTTTTATTGTATGAGAACAAGCATACTTCGATAATCGTCGAAATAATAATATCATATATAAGCAATGAATATCAATACAACAAACCTTCCCACCATCTATGGAACAATTATAATATTAATATTTATCATATAAACCTAACGAATCGCTCAACCATCCGCTTCAGACATCAATTTATTCAAAATGCTGATATCAGCGGGCGCAAAATCGTATGAGTTAATATTAAAATTTTTCACATTTATCCATTCAATACAGCTATGTACCTTTAATAAAAAATCACCAGATACAAGTCTGCATAAATAAGCTAGAAGTTTAATTTCACCATGCTCATAGGAATAGCTGCTTTCATGGTAAAATTTCAAAACCTCGATCTCAACATCAAGTTCTTCTCTTATTTCACGTTTGATGCACTCAACCGGAGTTTCACCATTTTCTATTTTCCCGCCTGGAAACTCCCATTTACCAGCAAGCTTCTCTCCCTGAGCCCTTTTGGCTATAAGTATTTTATCGCCTTTTTTAATTATTGCAGCTGTAACTTCTTTCATGCAGAACTCCTTCCATATTGTGTATATAAATCGTTAAATAAATTTTACATTTCATAATCAAAAGTTTAATACTTTTTAGCTTTATTATTCTTTTATTTGTTATTATAATAAATATGTAAATTATTATCTATATAAAAAGCAATTAATCTTTTACATTTGCCTATCGCAAAATAACGTTAAAGCGTTCGTTATTTTGCTCCGT
>JAUZPS010000121.1 GCA_030705945.1 Bacillota bacterium | reverse complement strand
GGTTTATTTTTTTTTGTTACAACGACAACCTCTCCGGATTTATACTGCATCTCAACACTTCTTGGCAATTGTACGCCGTTGATTCTGCTGCACATGTATGTAAGTCCGGAGCTGTCAATGCCTCCCCATGAACTGATTCCTCCAGTCTGGTAAACCGTTCCTTTAAACTTCAGAGCAGTCGCGACGAATGAATCTGCTGTCGTTTTTCCAATCTGTTGGTCGGATTGCATATGTATTGTTCCGCTTTCACTTATCCAACCCGTATCATCATCAGGTAAAGCTATTTCATACCAGTCCTGATAGCTGTCTATAACATAGAATTCTGTGCCCATAACAACATCTTTTATTAAAGCTCCATTCTGGTACAGTGAAAGAACCTGGGCTCTTTTTACAGTAACAATAATTTTAGAGCCGGAATAGCTTTTATCCACTGAAGAAGTATTTTTCGAAACATATCTTGATTTTATCCAGCCAATAGTCCCATCAATAGTTTCAATCTTAAACCAGGATTCTTTAGTATCAATTATATTTACAGGCTGATTATAAAGTACCTGAGTTATTTTATTGGATTGAATGGTTGAATCCTTAAATACATCTACAACAGTATCTGTTATTACCCCTACATTTTGCCAATTGTTGGTTACAGCGTTAGAACCAATTGAATCAATATTGGAATTGCCCGTTTTCCCGGACTTTCCACATCCACTAATTGAAACCACAAAAACAAAGAATAATATGAACAACTTTTTACGCATATTTTACCCCACTAAATATCAATTAAATCATAAATGTATAACATTTATTCTATCTTCAAATATTTCATTAACTAACTCAAGTTCGTTAACTTTGCATGTAAAGAATATAATTTGACGGTTACTTGCCAATTCTTTTAAAAGTTTGATTGTGTTAATTGTTCTTTGGTTGTCATAGAAGGAAAACACTTCATCCAACATCAGCGGTAAAGTCTCGCCACTTGACATCATAAGCTCTGACGCCGCTATTCTTAATGCGAGATATATCTGCTCTCCTGTTCCCATACTAAGTAATTCGGCAGACTCAACTCCCCCTGTTTCCGGAGTAATCAGCCTTACGGAGAGACTTTCGTCCAGTTTAAGCTTCCCGTATCTATGAGCCGTCATTTTACTTAAATAATAACTTGTTCTTTCATTGAGCGCGGGAGCAAAATCTTTATGAATCTCCATGCTCGCTTCAATCAGCGTTTCCAATGCCGTTTTAAGGCAAAAGCCCAAATCCTCAAGTTCAAGCTTTTTATTCTCAAGTTCGCTCAGCTCTTCAGAAACTTTTTGCAATTCATCGTCATTTACTGAGTTCTTTAAAACCGTTTCTAATTCTTTTATTTTTAATAGTGTATCCTGAACATCGAACGAATTTTGTTGAATTAATTTTTCCAGTTGTTCCTCATTGTTACCTGAATTTTCAATTATATTAATGCCCTCTGCCTGTATATTTATTTGAGAATCATGAAATTTATTCTTTCCTGAATTCAAAGCTTCCTCGGCTATTTTAATCTCTTGTGAAAGTACATTTAACGCTCTGTATAAATCTTCATCCGAAGCTATTTTGTGAAGCTCGGCAATCTCTTCGACTTTATTTTCGCATGCTGCAATCTCTTTTGAAATATCGGTTTTTCGCCCGAGCATATAATCCAAGTTAGTCTTTATCGCAATTCTTTTATTAAGACTCTTTCTTATTATATCTATATGAGCTTCCTTTATGTCAGAATCAGCATCCTGTCCGTCGATTATCCCGAGAACAAACAGTTTTTCTAAGATATTATTCCGCAAAATCATAAGGCTCTTCTCACTTGATACACTCTTACCTTCCAAAACATTAATATCATTAATTAAATCATTATAGAGGCTTACACGGCTTTTATATAATGCGTTAAGCCTAAAAAATTCTTCAGTTGAACCTGCTTTGACAGTGACTAATATCGAATCAATTTTATCCTCTATTTCTTTTTGCTCATCTTCCAAAATCTCTTCATGTTTTTTAAGAATGCTTGTGGAAGTTCGTTCATACGCCTCTTGTTCATTTAAATTAATTCTCGCCTTATCCCTTTTAATCTTATAAAGAATTAAAGACATTGTAGCAAAAACCGGCGTTCCGACCAAAAGCGCGCGATTTATAAGAAAGCCTGCTGAAAATAGGGCTGTCAGGGTCAGGCAGATTATAATGCCCGCATTGTAACCTCCAAGGTTAATTTTTCCAGCAACTTTATCATAATCATTTTTGACTTTATTTCCATCATTTATCTCATTACTTATATTATTTATTTGTTTTCTTATATTGTCAACTTTATTATTGAGCTCCAGCATTTCTTCATCGATTTTATTACCAAGAAATTTAAACGAAGACAGCTGCTGCAAAGAATCTTCAGCTTCTATAATCTCAGCTTTCTTAATGTCGCGTTTCTCATTCAGATTTGTTATTTCCTCTTTTAGATCCAAAAAGAGCTTATAATCCTTAAGGATTTCTTCCAGTTCGTAACTGCTTATCTCCATGAGTTTTGGATACATAATGCAGTCGTCATCAAGCTCCCTAAGCTTATCCTCAATTGAAATCTGCTCTTTTTTAAGTTCCTTGATTTTATCAAGAAGCTCCTTGAGCTGATTTTCCTTAAGCTTTGACCTTTGAAGCTCCATTCTTGATTTAAGTCGGAGCTTTGCCGCATCAAGAGCGTGTTGCGCGCCAATAAGCTTCTCATAATAATTATAAGCGTTTCGCAAGTCCTGTTCTGTATTATTTAAGTCTTCTCTTTTCTTATGTAATTTATTTTGCAGCGACTCCAGCTCTGATATTCTCAAATTAATTCTATCTAAGGGTCTAATAGATGACTTGTCTGTTCCAACATATTTTTTAATGGCCTCCTTCAAAGCCTTTTCCGCTTTAATAAAGGACATATCTTCAAAACCCGTCTGGCTTAGATTAATTAACATACTTTTTAATTCAGACTTTCCAGTCTCATCTATGAAGCTTCCCGTTTGTCCCACAAAAATCGTCTTGTCAAAACAATATTCATTCAGACCTATATGCCTTTTTGCAAAAAGTATATTTTTATTTTTATCTATTTCAAATGTGTTTGTTATATCATTAAAAAAAGAGTCATAGACTCTTGTAGAATTACTCTCAAAATTTCTTTCTACCCTGAATTGATCTCCATTATCAAGACTGTATTCCATAGCTCCAAGAAAGCCTGCATCCATCCACGGCTTATACCTTTTCATATTCTGGTTTGAATTAAGCCTCGTTTTATTTGAGCCTTTAATTCCATAAAGCATTGACTTAATAAAACTCTGGAGTGTAGTTTTCCCCGATTCATTTTCCCCATAAACAACGTTAATGCCATCTTTAAAAACAATTATACGATCCTTGAATTTTCCGAAGGCTTTTATTTCCACCTTGTCTATCTTCATAAGTCAATTTCGCCTTTCTCTAAAGCTTTTAGTCCAAAATACAATGATCTTCTAAGCTTGTCTTTTAACAACATGTCCTCTTCCGACTCAATCTTATCAAGCATTTTTCTTACAAACAAGCCCCTTAATCCCAACTCCTCAACTATTTCTTCAATATCGTAGAACGGCGAAGTGTTATCGCATAATTTCAGAAAAAATATTTTATCATTGAAGCATTCTTCAATATGCGTGGCATTAATTGAAAAGCTGTTTTCTATAAAGCCTTTTAAGGTTATTGAGACAAGGCTCTCCTCATGCATTCCTTTTAACAATCCACTTATCTTTAAAATAATTTGTTCATCGGTGTTAAGTCCCGTAATATCTAGTCCTAAGTTGTAATAAGTTTTTTTATTAGTCCTAATAAACTCATAATGTAATTGTTTTGACGAATCGGAATGGTTTGTTCTATCTAAAGCGCATAAAAAAACTCCATGCTCATTTTCTTCGTCAAAGCCTAATGGCTCAGGACTTCCCGGATTAAAAATCCTGCCGTAATTCCCTAAATCCTCCAGCCTGTTATGAAAATGCCCTAACGCTACATAATCCATTTTCGTAGCTGCCAGGGCAATACTCGATACCGGATTTAAAACAGTCTTTCCAAAGTTCATATCTACTGTTCCATGAAGAAGCATGATATTAAACAAACTTTCGTCAAGGTTAAATTCCGGGATAGTCAGTTCAGCTCTGTTGCTGTTTAAAAACCCCATCCCCCATACACAGGCGCTTAACTCTTCAAAATAAAAAAAACTATTTTGAGACGATAAGATAAAGACATTATCAGCCCAAGAGTAGTTTGCATAGTATGAATTAACTGCATATGGATCATGATTTCCCGGAATCATGACAATTTTAGTTTGAGGTATGCTTTTAAAAAGCTCATTAACATGGTTTATAGTGGATCTTCTTATGTAATTATGCTCATATAAATCACCACAGATAATCAATATGTGAACTTTTTCATTTTTTGCAATTTGTATTATGTCGTACAAAACATCTTTCAAATCCTGTCTTCTTTGAGTTGACCTGTTTTTGTCATTTCCAAGCGATGCAAAAGGCATGTCAAGATGTAAGTCCGAGCAATGCAGAAATTTAAGTTTATTCATTCAATACACCCTATAAATTGTTTATAACTCTTAAAATGTTTCCCAAAAGTAAATATCTGAGTTTCTACAGCGGAGGTAGCCTTAAGCTGAGATATTTTCTCGTTTATATCGTCCCATGAATCATTTGTTATAATAAATATGTCGTTGTTTGTAACAGGATAAACTTTACTGAATTTTTCTTTTATTTTATCAATAATTTTGTTATTTTCAAATAGGGATGTAAAATTTTTATCTTTAAAATAAATTACATTGAGATCTATAAAAAGATTTTGCGCTTCAAGTATTTCCATTTCAAGATCCATTTTAAGCATTAAATTGAAATCTGGCTGGGTTATCTTTTTTAACTTTTCAGTATTTTTAAGGCAAGAAATAACTGGAGCAATGTGCCCTGTAACAGTTTCTAAAGTAAGCATATACTCATCGTCGCAAATAAGCGAATCCTTGTATTTAAAAACAATTAGCGCGCCAAGTATTTCGATTTCCAATTTTTCAAGGAAGATCGGTATTATAAGAATGCCCGAGCATTTGCCAAGTTCATCCATCATGGCCTTATTAATATACTTTGCTGTCGCAATTTCTTGCGCTTCATAAATAGTATCGCCCTCAAACACTTTTTTCCAGTATCTGTTTGGCTTAATCTCTTTTTTGCTTGTTTTTACATTTAATGATTTTTGAATTTTAAATACTTTCTTACCCTCATCATATAAAGTTAAAATTACCTTTTCAACATTAAAGGACACACTGAGAGTTTTTAGTGTTAAATCGAATAAAGTATTAATATCCACCGCGCTATTGATATTCTTCATGAGTCTGTTTAATGAAATAAGATCAGCAAGCTTATTCTCCAAAAGCTTTTTCTGATCATTGACCTTTTTAAAGAGTTGAGCGTTTGATAGCGCAATATACGCAGCAGAAGCCAAACTTTCCGTAAGCTCAAATATACTCTTTTTATAAGGCGTCCCAGTTGTTGTAGGACCTAACGAGACAAAACCTAAAACCTTATTGTATTTGAGAATCAACACCAGATACTTGCTTCTTAAAAATTTAATTGCGCAAAGGCCTTCAATAAACAGGCTATTAAAATAGTCTATATCAGCGTTGTCTTCCATATTTAATATAACCCTGCCCAAATCAATAGAAGCTTTTTCATTGGAATTCAAGCCTATTATAATGTCAGCCTCTTTAAAATATATATCCTTAAAAGCTTTAAGCTTGTAATCCTCACTGAGTTCGTCATAAAGAACAAAGCCGGTAATGGAGCTCTGGGTCAATTCGGAAAATACGTCAATAGAAAGATTGTAGAGTGAATTAAGGTTCAATTCACTAAGAAGCGCCTTCGAAGACTGGTTTATAGCAAAAAGATTGAACACCTTTTCATCTAGTTCTCTGTTCATATCCTGGAGGTCCTCAAATCTCTTATAGTTTTCAAGCGCGTTGTTAAAAAGCTTCATCAGCGCTTCAGAAATGCTATAATCTTCACTTTCTAATTGTCCCATTGTCTTATTTGATACAAATATAAACCCAAATAGCATGTCATCAATTATAAGCGGTATGACCATTGCTACATTATAAACCTTAAGTATTGTTTCATCAAAGTACTTACTAAGTTTATCATCATAAAGAAGATACCCATAATACTTAGGCAAATTCTGAAGTTCAGGCGTATTATCTATCTTGGTAATTTCATTTCCTTCACCTTTGATATTCTTTAAGACAAAGCTATTTCCCGAAATAGCAAATATTGCTGAACGTTCAACTGTTAAAAGTTCATTTGTAAAGTCAAAAGCCGCTTCAACAATCTGATCAAAGCTAAGCTTCTGGGAAAAAAACTCTATAGCCTTAATTATACCGGAATATCTGAATATTTTAGTTGAAAGAAAACGTTGTTTATTTTCTTCTTCAATTCTGCTTAAAATCTGTTCATAATCCATTTATTTTGGCCCCCCCATATTTTACAGTTCATTAATATCATCGTTTTGATAATAGAAAGTGGTATTTAATATAACTTGATTTATCTCCCGTACATTCTTTTTAATTTCAATCACTGTATTGGGAAATGCCTTTTTTAAAATTGTAACTTCACCTTCGCCTTTTGTTCTTAAATAATTAGCGTATGTTCTTTTCTCATCTTCAAAATATTTTAACTGGTTTTTCACATCAAAATAGTTTTCCTTGATTTTTTCATATGCAATCATCTGCGCGCTGTCTAGAGATGAGGTCGGATAAATTGACATTTCCTGCTTGGCTTTTATCATCTCATTTTTTAATTCTTCTATCTTCTTTGATAAGCTCTCAAAATTATCTTTCAGCGCTGTTCGGTTGAAACCATTAATAGTAATATGAGTTCTTATCTCGCTGGACGCGCCGATTACCGTAGCAACAACTTTAATATCCGCTTGGATATTACCCCCGATAATCTGGCCTTTAGGCGAGTCTAAAATTACCTCTTTAGCTATTATTGTGCTATTAAGACAGTAAAAACCTATATGTACTCTTCCCTCGCAAATAATTACAGCGTCTGATACAAATTTAGTGTATATATCCCTTTTAGACCTTATTACCGCTTTGTTCTTTCCTGCCACTCCGCCTTTTATATAGACACTGCCCTCTCGGCTTACAATTTCCTTAATACTGCCCACTCCATAGACGCCTAAAACCTCTATATCCTTTTCAGCCGATACGGTAAAATTATCTTCAATAGACCCTTTAACAGTCAAAAACCCGTCAAAATCTATATTTCCAGTCTTAAAATCAACATTCTCAGGAATTTCGAGGTGGTTTGATACGCTTATTTTATCCCCAATATAGTTAACAGCGCCGCTTCTTAAAGCTATTAACGTTGTAACTCCGTTTTCATATTGTTCTTTTACAGAATTTTTATCATAGAACAGCGGATATCTTTTTCCCGGCATAGCAAGAATTAATGTCCCTCTTACAGATTTTCCCGGAATCCCGCTGGTAGGGTCTTTTCTCTCTCCAAGCCAATCTCCCGCGCTAACTCTGTCAATGAGGTTGAGTTCATAATGATTAACCTTGCCATCATCCTTTATGTCCGGTTTTGGTTCTTTTAGTTCATACATTTTTATAACAGAGTCTTCCCCATTTACTGGAGGTATTCCTTCCGCAATCAATACTTTTGTATGATTCGGAAGCTTATCCAAAAGGATATCCTGCTTTATGCCATATACAACGCCTTTTTCGCCCAATTTTTTCATAATCTCTTTTATTAGCTCAATATTTTTACCATTATTTACTTCACTATCAGAAACATTCAATATAAAAAACGCCTTAAGCCCATCATTGGATATTTCAATAAATACCCTCTCTTTGCCTTCTCCAAATTTAGCTTTCTTGGTAGGGGCATAAAGAACAGCGTTTTTAACAGCCAAAAAACTGGTAAGCTGAATCTGTGAGCACTTTGCTATTATTTGATTGAAAGTTTCCATTGACATACCTTTAGAGAATGATTCAATGAAATATTCTTCATTAACTTTTGTTATCTTAATATATTCGTCTGAGTATATTACTTCTTCTTCCATCGAATCCCCCCTATCCCTGTGTGAGCTTTAATAAAGAATAATTGAAAAATTGCTTACGATTCTGACCATGTGTTAACGAGTTAAGTAAACACGTTAGCGAAAATTTTATCGGAAGTTATTTTTTAGCATCCCTAAAAAATCTGCTAAAACCTAATAGATGTAGCATCTATACTAATAAATAATCGGCGCTTTTCTTAACTTTAATTAGCAAGTTTTTTTAAGATTTTTTGGCAGCATTATAAAAGATTAATTGATTTTAATATAATATTATCATTGAAATTTGTCGATATAGCTAATATCTCTATTACTATCTTCTATGCTGCATCTGGGGGTTTTCTTACCGTAATAATTGAATTAAATAAGGACGTTTCAAAAATTCCTTGTTCAAGTTTTGTATGATGAAAACTAATTATATCAAGTTTTTGAAACGACTGGTTGCTAAGTTTTTTCTGATACTGCCTAATGAAATTTGGTGAGAATAATGTTTAATAATGTAATTCCTCAAAAAAAGCATTCGGAAAAGTTTATTCTCAAAAAAAAGTTATCTGAGCTTCTTCTTAGGAGCTTCAGCTTTCTCAATATGTTCAGCTTAAAATCAAGGATAATGGCATCATTTTTGATACTGTCAATAATACCTCTTATTATAATCAGCACTACTTCCTACATAAAAACAAAATCCACAATAACTAAACTCTCTGTTAGCAATTCGCAACAGGTTGTCAATCAAATTGCCGAAAATATAAATTTTGCTACCAAATATTATGATGATTTAATGACGCAATTCATAATTGATCCAAAGGTTCAGGACGCATTATGGAAAGCTATTAACCTAAAGGACGGAAATATACAAAAAAGGCAAAGTCTAGACCTTTTAGAATCAAGCTTCTCGGACTTTTTATCACTTAAAGGCTCTGAAATAAGCACACTTGGAATCTGTACCTCCGGAGGATTAAGCTTTGGAGTATTTCCACAGGAAATATCTCCAGCTAGCTTTTTTGATACTAAGGGTTATGAAAAAACCATATTGAAAAAGATTGTTTCTGCAAACGGGTCACCTGTATGGATATCTCCGAAAGAGTGGCTAGAAAACTTTAACAAAAGGCTGACACGTATTGTAATATGCAGGAGCCTCAATAATATTGATACTACAAGCACAATTGTGCTAGTTATGGAACTTAAATCATATACCCTTAACGATCTATGCAATTCAAAGGGCGCAGGTAAAGGAAGTAAAAATGATGTATCATTTATTATAGATGATGAGGGATATGTTGTATCCCACAAAACCGAAAATGAAGTTGGTAAAAAAATAGACAGCTACTTTAAAGACAATGATTCAATCGAAAAAATAAGAAATGCTGGAAGTAATTTGGTAGGCTTTAATTCTTCGTTCAATAATGTAAATTCTTATGTAAGTGTAACCGAAGTCAATATGAATAAAAACTGGAAACTAGTTAATGTATTGGATAATTCATATCTTTTCCGCGAAGCAAACAATACAATACGCTTTACAATATTGGTATGGGTAATTTGCGCGCTCATAGGTATTATAATTTCTCTCGCAATTTCACTGAATGTTTCTACAGCTGTCCTAACTGTGGCTAAAGGTCTTTCTGATATTGCGGAGGGAGGAGAGGCGTGTTTAAATAAAAGTCTTGAAGTTACATCCAATGATGAAATAAAGGATTTGGTTATAGCTTTTAATAAGATACAGGAACTTGAGAAGGAAAACATTAAGTCCATAAAGAAAAACCAGAGCGAACTTATTGAAACTCTTAACACTTTGCAAACTGCTCAAGCGCAGCTTGTTCAATCAGAAAAAATGGCCTCCCTTGGAAGCCTCGTAGCAGGTATTTCACACGAAATCAACACCCCTATAGGTATCAGCGTTACAGCTTCTTCCCACTTAATGCAAAAGACTGAAGAATTTATTAAGGTACTCCAAAGTAAAACGCTTAGAAGAAGTGATTTAAATGCATTCTCCTTGACAATTGTTGAGACAACGGAGATTTTACTTAAAAATTTATATAGAGCTTCAGAGTTAATCAAAAGTTTCAAGCAGGTTGCAGTGGATCAGACCCATGAAGAAAAAAGAGAGTTAAATGTAAAGCAATATCTCAATGAAATAATTTTGAGCCTAACTCCCTCCTTAAAAAATAGAAAAATAGGTGTTCAGATAAATTGCGCGGAAGATATTCAGATAAAAGCTTATGCAGGATCTATTTCGCAGATAATTACAAATCTAATAATGAACTCGCTATTACATGCTTTCGAGCCAGATGATAAAGGATCTATAGTAATTAATACATACTATAAGGATAACCATAAGCTTGTTTTAGATTTTAAAGATGACGGTAAAGGCATGGAGAAGGATACTTTATCAAAAATTTTCGACCCCTTCTTTACTACTAAGAGAGGCAAAGGCGGAACAGGCCTAGGACTTCATCTTGTATACAATATAGTTTATCAAAAGCTTGGAGGAACGATTGTCTGCAGCAGCGAACCTGGAAAGGGCGCGAATTTT
>JAUZPS010000120.1 GCA_030705945.1 Bacillota bacterium | reverse complement strand
GTTTGGAGGGTAAATCCAATGCCTCCGAACCTTCCGTGCTTACAGATACAGAAATATTAAAATCATAATAGCTCTGTATTATTTGCTGCAGACCAAGGCATTTTTCTTCAACTAATTTTGCGTACTCTTCATTATACTCATTCATATGCAATATGAAAGCTGTCCTTTTGCTCTCCAATGAAATGCTTATAACATCAAAACTATCAGAAAACAGGTCTTTAAAGGAATTGATTATTCCAAGCTGATGCAATGGTTTATATCGGTCAAAGTCTCCGTCATTATCATCTTTGATTTCATTTTCAACAAGTATTAAGAAAAAAGTTGTTATTTTAAGTCCGAATAAATCCATTTTAGACATAATATCTTTTGGGTCTTTATTTATACCGTAAATAATATCATATAAAAACTTCTCTCTTAATATGGGAATATTCTGTTCAAACAAAACTTTTAACTTCATAATTTCTTCAGACTTTTCTTTATCAGATTTCAGTTCTGATACGGCTTTCTCAACAACTTCATTTAGAACTTCTATTCTTGATGGCTTTAATAAAAACTCAAATACCCCATATTTAACGGCATCCCGAGCAAATTCAAAATCTCTGTAACCGGTCAGAATTATGATCTTGCTTTCAGGCACCGAGTCAATAATATCACGAATCATAGATATTCCGTCAATTCCGGGCATTTTTATATCTGTAAATATTATATCGGGTCTTATATTTCTTATCAGTTCAGTAGCAGTAATACCGTCTCCTGCCTCGGCGCAAACCTCGCAATCGAACTTATTCCAGTCAATTACATTTTTTAATCCCCTTCTTATTATAGGCTCATCATCAATAATTATAACCTTGAACAAATTTCTCACCCCTATACAAATAATAAAAACAAAACATATAAATACCCTTATTCTGAATTATCTTTTAACGGTATTGTTACTCTGACCTTTGTAAATTCATCTTTTTCGCTTGTTATTCTAAGACCATATTTTTCACCGTAAAAAAGCTTTATTCTTCTGTTAACATTTTCAAGACCAATGCTTTTTCTCTCTTCATTTGCTCTTGTTCTGAAATAAGTATCATTGTCCATCGCTAATGTTTCATTAAGAGCTTTAACACTTTCCTTATCCATACCGATTCCATTATCTACAACCTCAATTATCAGTTCACCGTATTCTATATATGAATTAAGATTAATTACGCCTTTCTTATTGATATCACAGATACCATGGTATACAGCATTTTCGATAATCGGCTGTATTAAAAGCTTTGGTATCTCAAGTTCTAGAATATCATCATTATCAACATATACTTTAAGCTGTATTCTATCTTCAAACCTATTTTTGAGTATTGCAATATAGTGATCTATATATTTGAACTCATCCCTTAAAGGAATCAGCTTGTCATCCCTACCAATGTTTGCTTCCATCAAAGATGATAAAGCGGTAACCATATCGCTTATTTCAGGCACATTCTGTAGCTGCGCCATCCAATTGATTGACTCTAATGTATTAAACAGGAAGTGCGGGTTAATCTGGGATTGAAGCGCTTTAAGCTGAGCTTCCTTCCTTGTAATCTGCTCCCTGTATATCCAGGTAATAAGATGGCTTATTTCTTTGGACATTTCATTGAAAGTTCTTGTTATAAACCCAAGTTCATCATTTCTATCCACTTCTATATCTTTATGGCTTCCCTTCTGGATCTGCTTCATTGCATTTTCCAGTCTCTTTATAGGAGTTACAAAGTCTTTTGAAATCTTCATGTTTATTAAAGTCAAAAGGAACGCTGTAAGGATGCATAGCATAATTATCAGAGTCCTGAAATCATAAATGTCTTTATATAAAAGTTTTAATGGGATATAAGACATAATTCTCCAATTAGGGTCATCCATTGAAACATATGTAAAAAGAGTCTTCTTATTCTGGTCAATCATCCAGCCTCCCCTTTTATTTGTTTCTCTGAGTCTACTTTTGTTAAGAAGATTTGAAGTATCAGGGCTACGGCTTAGAATAATCTTATTGTCAGGAGAAATAATAACGACATTTTGCATTTCGTCATTAACCAACCCCTTATAAACTGATTCAAAAAGTTCTTTATTTACAAGAAAAACCATAAGACCGATTTCTTTAAAATTGTCCCTATCATATATTGTCCTTAATAAAAAAAGGTTATCGGCTTTACCGTTATTCATAGTAAAATACCACATCGCCTTGCCATGTCCTTTCCTTGCTACTGCGGACATCAGATCATATTTCACTAAAGCTTTAATATCCTTTTTTACACTGTGATTATCTCTATAAAATTTGTCTTTTCTATCATAAGTTTCAAAATAAATCGCCTGGATCTCGCTTCTAGAAAAGGTATATTTGTTCAATGTATTATCAATTGTATTTTTCTTTTCAAATTCATCAAGGCTTGTAATATTATAGTTATATCTATCCTTACCTTTTAACCTATCATATATATTATTATCATAAAGTAAATCCTGGGATATGCTAGTAAGGTTATTGACGCAATCCGTAAGCCTTAACTCCATGGTTCTCATCAAGTCAAGAGAATAGTTTATTGATTTTGTTTGTATCAGATTTTCAGATATAATATAGCTTACAAATCCAATAATAATTACAGGTATCAAAATCTGAAAATATGAAATATATAGCATTTTTCGTTTTATAGGAAGGTCCTTATAAATCTTTATAAGCCCTCTAAAAGGGTTTTTCATCTATTTTGCCTCCATGCGAAGTTGTAGTAAAAAAGATACTCTTACTCTATAAGATTTCGCATTCTAAGGTCGTAAAGATAATCATTCCAAACGCTGGAAGCCTCTCTTTTACCGTTTAGAACGTATATGAATTGTTTAACAATCTTTTCTTCCCATGCAGTTCTATCCACATAACTGTCTGGAGGCCCGATTAACTCTTTTGCATTATCTATAAGCTGTAGACCCTTTTGGGTAAGATAATTGTAATTTAGTCCAGCTCTATCTATGTTTATAGTGCTGATCATTCCGGATTTTAAAGCAAAAAGCTGCGCTGATTTTTGGGATGTAAGAGCTTTAAGGAGCTTAATTGCAGCTTTTCTTTTTTCTTTATCATTCCAAGCGTTTTTGCTCATATAAAAAGTTCCGCAGCCAAGTCCATACACAAGAGACGGGCTTTTTGCCACGCCGTCATTGATAGTAGGAAATGGTATTATATCAACCGTATCTACATCATGATCAATTTTTCCAATAAACCATGACCCTTGAACAATCATAGCAGCATCTTTTTTTATGAACATATTATCCCTTGTTTTATTATCCATACCATTAACCATTTCTTGTGTAGGGAAAGCATCGATAGTATATAGTTCCTTCATATATTCCATAGCCTTTATATAACAATCTTTTACGCTTCCACCGCTGATTGGATTTTGTATTATATACTTGCCTGCAAGTGATGCTAATATGTTTTGATACAAGAAAGTGCCTTCTGAACTATAGTTCAGAGCAATAGGAATTTTATCGTGGGCTCTGAACGCTAAAACAGCCTTTTTTAATTCTTCAAAATCTTTTGGGATCTTAATCTTATATTGATCAAATAAGTCCTTATTAATAAATAAGCCTTCAAAGATCCTTTCAAAAGGCAAACCATAAATCAGCCCATTATATGTCGTGTCAGCCCAGGCATCAGGCTTAAAGCTTTCTTTCCATTCCGGATCCTGACTTAAAACATCAGTAAGATCTGCAACTTTTCCAGCATTAATTAAGGCGTTAATATCCGAACCAGGCCACAAGCCAAATACATCAGGATCAAACCCTGATGCAAAATCGACCTTAATTTTAGTAAGAAAGTCCTCACCCGATACTGATTCATTAATTATGTCAATTCCTTTATTATTTTCCATAAATTCGTTGAAGACCATATTTAAAGGCTCAGCTTGAGGATCAATACCACCCCAACTGCTTATAAATCTGAGCTCGGTTTTTTGTTTTTCTTCGTTAAAGTCGACATAATCGGATGGCTTGATATTATTGACACATGAGCTTGACAACAAAGTAATTGATAGCATTAATATGACTAATACCACATATTTAAAATTAGTTTTAATATTTAATCCCCCCCACGGTTAAATATATTATAACATATTTTAATATAAAGTCTTATTTAAAATTAAATATAGAAGTCACTATTTTTATTACCAATTTTTGCTTAACGACTATATATTTAAACGATAAAATTAACATAAACAGGAAATTTGCGTTTGATTTTCTAAATGGAGGCTGATATGATTTGGGAATTGAAAATATTTTTTCGAGACAATTGAAAAAGCCAATCTGTGAACACTTTATATTTTTTAGCCGAATCCAATTGATAATCTTAAAGTTTTTTTTGATACTACATTAGTGACTTTAAATAATCCAGTTTTTTATATTCCTTTTCAAATCTGTCTTTAATAAAACGTTTGGTTATTAAACCCAATTCCTGAAGAACTCCTTCAGATACATCAAAACTAAATAATTCTTTAATGCTGCAATGTATTATGTAATAAATAGACTTTACCGCTCCCTTTGAAAGGGGAATCGCGTTTATATCAATCAAAGAGCATGAATTACAAAGAAAACCGCACTTTTTGAAACTAAAATTCATATGTTCTGAGTCATCGCTTCCACAGTTAATACATCCATTAACATATGGAGCGTACCCTAAAATAGCTAAGAATCTCAACTCAAATATACGTGTCAATAGCTCGCAGCTTCTATCAGTCTTTGCAATAATATATAAGGTGTTTAACAAGAGCTGTAAAGTCTTAGACGCAGGCTGTTCTTCCTGTATTATATCATTAACCAATTCAAGAATATGAGCAACATATGTAAGTTTTACGATGTCGCATCTCAAATCGTAAAAAGGCTCAATGACGTCACAAGAATTCATGGTATACATATCCCTTCCTTTAAATAGCATAAAGTTGCTGTAACACATGTTCTGTGTTCCAGCAACTAGTTTGCTTCTAGGACGTCTAGAATTTTTGGCAAAAACGGTTATTTTGCCTTTGTTTTTAGATAAAATTGTTAAAATTTTATCCGCTTCACCCGTATTTATTTCTTTTATTACAATGCCATCAGCCTTAATATAACTCATTATCTACCTTCACTTGTTTTTAGCTATTACATCCTATCATTTGCTTATTGCCACCTCTTCTTCAGCAGCAGTAACAATTTCATTTTTTACAACATCTTTCTCGCTGATTTCTTTATAGAAGATATACTTGTCAATTTCTCCTGTCTTTTCAAATGCATTCCACAATAAATCCCTTAACATAATAACTATATCCCCCTTGTTGCTAAAATGTTCGATTCAATAATATTAGGTTTCTCTATTATTACTTTTGTATACTTGAAAAATTATCTTTAAAAAGGGAAAATTTCATTATGCATGATCTAAATTAAATCCTAGATAAACTTAATATCTGGCAGAGCAAAATATCGACGCCTTAACGAAATTTTGCGATAGACTGATATTTAGTTTATCTTGATTTAATCAAATTAAATCCTAGATAAACTTAATATCTATATTTAGTTTTCCCAGACCAATTTATGTAGTCAAATTGCATTTTGTTAATGCTTAAGAAGAATAAATTAAAATTCCAACTCATTATATCCTAGAGTTCTGAGCATATTGTTGTTGTTTCTCCAGTCATCCTTAACTTTAACCCATAACTCAAGAAAAACCTTTGTTCCAAGAAGATCTTCAATATCTTTTCTTGCCGTCATACCTATTTTTTTGAGCATTTTGCCTTCCTTACCTATAAGTATACCTTTATGCGAGTCCCTTTCGCAATAGATATTAGCCTGAATATCTATTATATCCCTCCCGGTCCTTTCTTTAAAGGAAATAACCTCTACACCTGTTCCATGAGGAACCTCGTCACTTGTCAGGTAAAGTATTTTTTCTCTTATCATCTCAGCTACAATCTGTTTTTCAGGCTGATCAGTAATTTGATCATCAGGGTAATACTTTGGTCCTTCCGGCAAAACCTTTTTTAATTCGTTAACAATTAAATCTGTACCTTCGTTGTTTAATGCGGATATTGGAATTATTGCGTCAAAATCCATTTTTTCTGAATAAGCAGCGATTAAAGTAAGAATTTTATCCTTTGGAATAAGGTCTATCTTATTTATAACTAAAAAAACAGGAGTCTGCAAGTCCATTATTTGCTCAATTATGTACATATCTCCTGGTCCTATGTTTTCGTTATCCGCTTCTACAATAAAAATTATCGCTTCAACGCTTTTAAATGTTCCTTGGGCAGCATTTACCATAAACTCGCCTAATTTGTTTTTGGGTTTATGGATACCTGGAGTATCAATAAAAATAATCTGACTGTTATCATCAGTAATTATAGCTCTTATTGCATTCCGGGTTGTTTGTGGCTTGTCCGATGTTATTGCTATTTTTTCACCGGTTAGCCTGTTTAATAGTGTTGATTTGCCTACGTTAGGTCTTCCTACAATCGTTACAAAGCCTGACTTAAACTTCATATTACAAAATACCTCCAAAAAAATATTTACCGACATTTACCTTGGTTAAAAAATAATGTTTAAATTAAAATGCTTTTAATATTAATAAAAAGTATCATAGTTCAAAAATTTCAGGCATCAACTCTCTCAATGTCAACACCCTGAATTTACCTGAATTGTTACTGCAAATCACTTTCATATCCCCTTTGTCAAACTCGGAAAGCACTTGTCTGCATATTCCGCAAGGATATGTATAATTATCACTGTCCGAAGTAATTGCTATAGCTATAAATTTATTTTCTCCATCTGAGACAGCTTTTATAACTGCGGTTCTCTCAGCGCAGATAGTCGCTCCAAAAGACGCGTTTTCAATATTTGCGCCGATGTATATTTTTCCATTTTGAGTCAGAAGAGCAGCTCCAACTTTAAATTTTGAATATGGAGAATATGAATGCCCTTTAGCTTTTATTGAAATTGACACAAGTTCTTTTTCCAATTCTTTATCGGGTAGTTCGAGAAAGTTTATTTTTTCCACATTTACCACCTCAGAATAATAATTTTATCAATTCATCTTTAACCCTATCAAAAAAGATGATAAACCCTACTATCACGGCAAAAAAAGCTGAAATCCATACTGCTCCTGCCGCAACATCTTTTGCAATTCGAGCTTTTTGACTATATGCTGAAGTTACCAGATCAACAACAGCCTCGATAGCGGTATTTATGAATTCAGCGACTATTACCAATGAAATCGTTAGAAATATTATTGCGAATTCAGTCCTGCTTATTTTGTAATGTAAACTGAGAATAAAGACTAAGCAGGCGCAAACTATATGAATTTTAATATTGCGTTCACTTTTAACAGCAATTATAATACCATTAAAAGCATTTAGAAAACTCATTAAAATATTTTTATTTTTCATTTCTCATAAGCCCCAATATTTTAAGCGCTTCTTCCTGTTTTCCAAGCATTTTTTCCTCAGCTTCCTTTTCCATATGGTCATAGCCTAGAAGATGAAAAACTCCATGTGAGGTAAGAAACGCGATTTCACGATCAACTGAATGACCATATTCCTCTGCCTGCCGATATGCTGTTTCCATGGAAATTATAATATCGCCTAATAATAGCAGGTTTTCATCCATGTCAAAATCGCCCTCATCGGAAATAATTTCGCCTTCAAACATATCAACAACAGGAAACGATAACACATCTGTAGGTTTATCAATGTTTCTGTGTTCATTATTAATTTCCTGTATCTTTTCATCATCAACTAAAAGAATGCTTATCTCCGAAGGAATGCTGAATTTCTCTATTTCTAAACAAGCGTCTACTACCTTTTTTATAATTGCTTCTATGGAGTCTGGAACTTCCATTTTTTTTTGACAGTTTTCAATATAAATTGCCAATTTTGCTGCTCCCTTCCGCTGTATTTTAAAGCGCTGTTAACTATATATTTTGCAATAGACGTATTAAGTGTATTTTTAATGCATAATCTTCTTCGCAACTTATATAGGATTATTTTTTATCAATGGTTTTATTTCCGGATACTTTTCCCTTGCATGGAAAAAACCGCTTAATACTTTCATAAACGCTGATGCTATTGTGTCAAGATCCTTAAGAGTAAGGTTGCATTGATCCAATTGGCCATCATCAAGCTTGTCCTTTATAATTTTTCGGATAAGTCCTTCAATTTTTCCTTCTGTCTTATCCGTCATTGATCTTACAGCTGCCTCTACAGAGTCTGCGAGAAGCACAACAGCAGCTTCTTTGGTTTTAGGTTTTGGTCCCTGATATCTGAAATTTTCTATTTTTGCGTCTTCACTTTTTTCTACTGTCTTAGCCTTATGAAAAAAATAAGCTACCAAAGTATCCCCGTGATGCTGCTGTATGATGTCTTTTATGATATTAGGAAGCTTATATTTATCTGCAAGCTCAATACCATCATTGATATGGGACGTTATAATAAGCGTGCTTAAATTTGCCGTGATCTTGTCATGCGGGTTTTCACCCATTTGATTCTCAGTAAAAAAATGAGGTCTTTTTAATTTACCCACATCATGGAAATACGCTCCAACCCTAGCCAGAATCGGATTTCCTCCAATTGTCTCAGTGGCAACCTCTGCAAGATTTCCAACCATAAGACTGTGATGATAAGTCCCCGGAGCCTCCAAAAGAAGTCTTTTTATCAAAGGATGGTTAGGGTTAGCCAACTCTATAAGCTTCAAAGGCGTAACAATATTAAAAATACTTTCCATAAAGGGAAGAATTCCCACTGTGAGCACCATTGATCCAAGGCCGTTCATAAATACAATTATATTATTTTTTAGAATAGTGTTCCAATCATTTTTATTGATAATGCCAAAACACAGAATTATTATCATATTAACAACGCCAATTATGACGCCAGCCAATGAAAGCCTGTTTCTCTGCGTGGAGTTTGAAACAAAATACGCTGAAAAAGTACCGCTTATTATTGACATATAAATAAAAGATATATCACCCTTAACAATTATTGCAACTGCAATTGTCAAAACCATGTTAATTAAAATCGCAAGTTTAAGTTCTAAAAGAATTGATATCAACATAGCCGCTATGCATACAGGAACCGCAAACGGGGAATATTGCGGAGATATTTCATAAAGCCCCCTGGCTATTAAAACTACTAAAAAAATTACTATGCATATAATCGAAAGGTCTCTTCTACTGTATAATGATCTTCTGCTAAAATGCCTCATGTAAAGAATGAGGAAGAAAGATAACATCAATGTCAGTACAAAGACCCCTCCAATAAAGGCAAAATCGAACTTGCTCTTCGTTTGTAACAGATTTAACTCTTCAAGAAGCGCCAGTTTATCGGGGCTTACTTTCTCTCCAATGGCTAAAATTCTTGAACCCTTTTCAATAGAAACAGTATTTTTAGGATCTTTAGACGCGTCGTCCTTTTTTTTGTTAGTTGCGGAATAATCAACAACCCAGTTAGGCTTTATAAGTCCCTTTATCAAAGAAATACCTATATATTTAAGTTCATCCGACAGCTTCAGGGACTGTATGTTTTTATCTATTGCGCTGATTTTAAGGGATAGATTATCCTCTCTAATATCGCTTTCAATAATGTTATCAATCTGCGTCTCTAAAATATTTTTAAAGTTGTCAAGTTCTATGTCTTTGCATCTATTTTCTGAGATTATATACAAAAGTAAGTCGTTTGTTAAGCTAATATTCAAGTCTTTAATAGTCGAATCTAAATTTAACGCCTCTTCCTGCTCAGCTTCTTTTACCTTATCCTCCACGCTGTTTGAGGAAGAAGATTCTGAGTTTACAGTCGTTGCGTCTATTGTTTTTAACTTTTCAACAAGGTTTTTACGTGATTTTTCTACAGCTAATACAAAATCAACCCAATTTTTAAGTATGTCAGCAGATACCTTTACATCCTTTACCATTACTGGGGAAACTGCAGCAACTGCTGTAGCCTTGTTTTGTTCAGTTTTGAATTGATCTACAACATCTCTCGGCGCAATAATATCGTAATTTGATATATCGTTTAGCGAAAGGTTGTATTTTTTGGGTAACGCTCCATCCACAATCACTATAAAAACCAATAGGATTGTTATAATTGCTATTAAGTATCTGTGTAATTTTTTGCTTTTAATATATAATTTAAATAGCCCATGGGTGTGGAATTCCTTATCCTTAAACAAAAACGACCTCCCCCCTTATGCTCTTTATTTTTTATTAAGGAATATTGAGAAAATAACTTACGCTAAAGTCTTCGCTTTCGTGTTCACTTAACTCGTGAACACACGCTCAGAATCGGAAGTGATTTTTCAATTATTCCTAAAGTCCTTTATTTTATCTGTATCGTACTTTTCGTATGCTTTGATTATTTTTTGAACCAATTCATGCCTCACCACGTCTTTATCGGACAAATGTATAAACTCAATTCCTTTTATACCTTTTAATATCTTCGTTACTTCCCTAAGTCCTGATTTCTTATCACCTGGAAGATCTACCTGAGTTATGTCTCCAGTGATTACAGATCTTGATCCAAAACCAATTCTTGTAAGAAACATTTTCATCTGTTCAGGAGTTGTATTTTGAGCTTCATCAAGAATTATAAATGAATCATCCAGGGTTCTACCCCTCATATACGCAAGAGGAGCCACTTCAATCATTCC
>JAUZPS010000012.1 GCA_030705945.1 Bacillota bacterium | reverse complement strand
CATTGTAGCAGTAAAATTATACCATCCATTTGTCAAGACTGTTACTGTTGCGTATGCATATTTGACAGTAATGTTGATGTTTTCAAGGCTGGCTTTTATTTATCCATAATATACGATGATGCATATAGCAAAAAATGTTACAGTATATGTGGCGCCATTGATAACATTAATTCCCCAGAAGCCGGTATTTGCAACCCCGACCCTGCCACCTGAGCCTACGCTGCTAGCTGTAAGCTTTAACGAACGCCCTTGAGCGCTATTTAAATTATTGGTTGTATCCAACGCAATGCTCCCTGTTGAACCGGTTGATGTAACTAACGACCAGAAATCTGGAGAGGCTGTGTTGTCTTCAAATGAACGGTTTCTAATCAATTCTGCGTATGTTCCTCCATCTGCAGCATGATTTATGTCTTCAAAAAATATTCCATAAAGCGTTTGGCTTATTGCAATGCCGGTCTGACCCGCGTTAACAGTAATTGTTGAGTTGGTAGTCGCAGCAGATACTGGTCCAGTCATTGCTACGCTTACAAAAACAGAGTAAACCAGAGCTAGAGAAAGTAAAATACTAAGATGCCTTTTTGTCTTTGAAAATATCATATTCATCCCCCTATACCTTATCTTTTTTGTTTATATAAGACTGTAACCTCAGGATTTATATTAAAAGCGATTAATCTTTTACATTTGCCTATCACAAAATAACGTTAAAGCATTCGTTATTTTGCTCTGTCAAACGCAAGAATAATAGCGCTTTTAATTTAGGTACAGAATTACACGCCATACATTTTATTCACTATTTAAATATACTGGACTGTAAAATAGTTATAAAGTTCGCGGAATATGTAAATTTAGACATTCCACTCAAACTTAAACATGATTTTACAGTCTGGTTTCTCTAGTTATTTGCTGTTAACCACAGTATTAAATTTAGAAGCAATAATAATAACATCAGCCATATTTATAACACCATCACTGTTTAAGTCATATGCAAGAATGTACTTACCATCTCCACGGACTGAATTAAACACATTAGCAATGAGGACTATATCAGCCATGTTTATAGCGCCGTCATGGTTTATGTCAATACTGATTGCAGATGTGGGAGTGGCTGTAGGAGTCGAGGTCGGCTTCATTGTTGGGGTATTGGTCGGTGTAGGACTCGAAGCATTATTTATTATTTTAACTGAAGACATTACATCATTACAACCAGCGGAACCAAAGTTAGAGTTGTCCGAAGTAAAAGTCCATTTAGTACCACTAAAGTTATCACCGTCATAGACTTCAACCGAAAGTCCGCTTGGCGCTTTGATTGAAGATACTGAATTGTTTGGGATACCGGCCGCTGAGAGTTGGGCTGTTGTATAATTGCCCGGTTTTAACGCAACGGAAGTTCCTGCGAAATCATAATCCTGATAAAATGTCGCGCTGGCAAGTTCTGCGCCGCTTAAGGATATTTTCACCGCATATCCCATATTATCAGCAAGGTTTGCAGGTAGATTTATCTTTAAACCTGTGCTGTCCTGACTCCATGTACAACTTCCTCCACCGTTTAGAAATGTAATTCCGGTAATTTTGGAAGCGTCAAAAGCCCCTGATTTTAAGGTAGTAATCACCATCTGATTGTTGCTGGGCCAACCCAATCCAATGGCATACAAAGCATTATTGGCCTTGTTTCTGGTAAATCTGATATCTTGCGCAGTACCTTCCTTCGGCGCGGTAAAGGAGCCTCCTCCCATTTTTGTAGGACCTTCCCCATAGGTGTTCCATGCGCGTGTTGAGTAAATCGCTTCGCCATACTTTTTAAGCCAAGAGCCCATTCCAAGAAGAATATCTTTTTGAGCCTGTGGAATGGTCCCATCAGCCATCGGCATGATATTTAAGAGCAAATTACCGTTCTTGCTTACCCTATCTATTAAAGAGTGAATCATAGATTTAGTAGAATAATAACCTATACCTTGAGTGTAGCACCAACTCGAACTGCTTATACTGTCATCAGTTAGCCAGTATGGGTAGGAAAGACCACCAGGTCCACCTCTTTCATAGTCAAGGACTTCACCTTTGTTATCGAAGCCATCTTTATAAGTGGCTACAACATCCTTACCCCATTCATTTGCCTTATTATAATAGTATGATAAAAATTTTAAACGCTGCGCTTCACTAATTTTACCCAAATTAAAATCTTCCCAGATAATGTCAGGTTGGTAATTATCAATAATTTCTTTGAGCTTGTCATACCAGAGCTGTTCCTCCGCTGACTGACCCAACTGACCATAAAGTTTCTTCAAGCTTACGTCGCTTTGAGCCGGAACATATTCATAAAATCCGGTAAAATTGAAAGCATGGTGCATCGACATCAGATACTTTAAATTTTTAGCTCGTATAGCTTTTGCAAATAACCCAGATAAGTCCAGTTTCGGGCCTTTTGCAACTGAATTCCATTCGTTGACTTTACTGTCCCACATTGAAAATCCATCGTGGTGTTCAGCCACGTTTCCGGCAAATTTGGCTCCAGCATCCGCAAAAAGCTGAGCCCATGCATCCGGATCAAATTTTCCACCGGCTGAAACCAATTTAGGCGCAAATTGAGTCCATTGTCCACTTTTGTTATTAGCTCCATTGATAAAATTTTGATATGGCCAATTTGAGAAAGGATCTCCATATTTCGAGAGTTGGTTCTTATATTCATTACGATCCTTGTTATACATCCACCTCGGATACCATTCATCGCCAAAGGCAGGTACACTGAAGACTCCCCAGTGAAAATAGATTCCAAATTTAGCATCTTGGAACCATTCCGGAGACGCCGTATGTGTGTCAACCGATGCCCATGTCGCTTGGTATGTGGTTGCAGCTTTTGTTGTTACAGGTGCACAGATAGATACTAGCAGTAACAACAGACTAACCATAATTGCTAAAATTCTTTTTTTCATTTTTATCCCCCTCTTGTTTTTCTGCAGCTTTACAAAGCTAGCTTCATCCCACAAAATTTACCCATTAATAAATTCTGCTATTGGTAGATTTTTAAGAAGCACTTTTTAACATTATTGATAAAATCAAATTTCGTTATGTTTAAATTTACTAGCCAAAAGTATTACATCAGCCATGTTTATAGCTCCATCCTGGTTTATGTCAACACTGTTGACTCAAGTCTGATTTCAATGTTGCCTCCGCTGGTACCACTGGCTACTCTGGCTTGAAAGCTTCCTGCTCCGCTGCCGAAATTGACATTGTCATAAGCAGCATAATCTTCATTCTCAATATACCCGACATCCTATCCGCCTTCTGTGCAGCTTTCTGTCTGAATACCCGACTGGTCATTGTAATCTTCCGCTTCTATCTGACTTAAAGCTGAACGAGGACTAGGAGGAGTAGACGCTTTTGTCTTTATCCTTTTTTCTTAGAAAACATCATTTACCCTCCTATTATATCTTGTAATTTTATTTTATAATTTTGTACTCTATAGATTTATAAGTACATAATTACAAAACAATCTAAATACCCGCCTAAATTATTTCTAATTTTCTATTCATTAAATTAGTTCGAAATAAATATTTTTTTATGTACGGAAATTCTTGGGTTAGAGTATAAAATAAGATGCAATCACTATTATTTTTGAAACGTTCATTACCAGTCATTATACAGGTTATTGCACTTTTTGAAGAATTGAATATAAATCAGTTTAGATTGGTCTTGGCATTGTTATAATCCACACAAAAAAGGAGGTTTCCAAACTTCAGGTTATAGAATCCTCCTTTTTAACTATATACTATATAGTATATAGTATTAGCTTTTAAAAATAACATAAGAATTTTGATTTTTTGCTGTTTACAACAACACCCAGAGGTAATGGATACACATTTTTCTAATATCCTATTTTTAATTGTTGCTGGTTGAATTTATTATTATACAATTGTATTAAATTTACCTGCAACTACTATAACATCGGACATATTTATAACGCCATCATAATTCAAGTCATATACAGAGACATATTTTAAGTCACCACTGACTGAATTAAATGCTCCTGCTAAAATTACTATGTCGGACATGTTTATTACGCCATCATTATTCAAATCGCCGGAGGAAGTTTTCTGAGTAGGTGACTGTTTATTTGTAGGCGTAGGTATTTTAGTTGGTGTTAAAGTTGGCTTGATTGTTCTTATTATCTTGACCGATGACATTACATCATTACATCCCGCAGAACCAAAGTTGGCGCTATCATTAGTAAATGTCCATTTTGTACCGCCAAAGTTGTCACCATCATAAACTTCAACTTGGAATCCATAAGGCACTTTAATCGAGGATACTGAGTTGTTTGAGATTCCTGCTGCAGCAAGCTGAGCAGTTGTATAATTACCCTCTGGAAGAGATACAGAAGCCCCCCCTAAATCATAATCCTGGAAAAATGTTGCTGTATTGCTGTTACCTCCATTAAGCTTTGGAATATTACCATCAAAGGATATCTTTATTGCATACCCAAGATTATTGGCTAGGTTTGCAGGCAGATTTACTTTCAAACCCGAACTATCCTGTGACCAACTGCAGCTTCCTCCTCCTATAAATGTAATATCTTTAATTGTGGAAGTGTCAAATGAAGTTGATTTTAAAGTAGTAATCAGCATCTGGTTGTTGCTTGGCCAACCCATTCCTATCGCATAAAGAACATTATTTGTCTTATTTCTTGTAAATCGGATATCTTCTGCTTTACCTTCAATTGGTGTTGCAAAACCACCTTTACCCATTTGCGTCGGGCCTTCGCCAAACTTCTCCCATGCGCGTGTTGCATAAATAGCCTCACCATTAGGTTTTAGCCAACTACCCATGGTTTTCAATATATTCTTCTGTCCATCAGGGATTGTACCATCAGCCATGGGGGCAATATTTAGGAGAAGACAGCCATTCTTACTAACCCGATCAATTAATGAATGCAGCATTGATTTACCGGAGTAATACGACATTCCTTGGGTGTAAGACCATGTAGATTGGCTAACACTGTCCTCACATAACCAGAATGGGTAAGTTGTATTGGCATAACCACCTCTTTCAACCTGCTGCACTTCACCCTGGGTATTAAAACCGTCATTATATGAGACTACAACTTCCTTACCCCAGTCAATTGCTTTATTGTAATAATAAGATAGATAATTTAGGCGTGTTGCTTCACTTATTTGTCCCATATTGAAATCATGCCACATATAATCAGGTTGATAGAGGTCTATCAGTTCTTTTTCCTTATTAAGCCAAAGTTGCTCCTCTTCGGCTTTTGACAATTGACCATAAAGCTTCTTTAAGCTAGGATCAGTTTGAGCTGGCGCATATTGATAATAGCCTGTAAAGTTCCAAGCAGTATGTGTTGATACTAAAAACTTTAATCCTTTTGCGCGGTAAGCCTTGGCAAATAGACCTGCCAAGTCAAGTCCCGGGCCCTTTTTCACTGAATTCCACTCATTACATGTACTGTTCCACATTGAGAATCCGTCATGGTGTTCTGCTACCGGACCTGCCATCTTTGCGCCTGCATCATAGAATAGTTGCGCCCATTCATCCGGGTCGAAATTGCCACCCTGTGACTTCAATTTGGGAGCAAATTTCGTAAAAACGCCGGCCTTGTTATTTGCCCCATTGATAAAATTATGATATGGCCAAGTTGAAAAGGGATCACCATATTTTGAAAGCTGATTGTTATACTCATAACTACCTTTGTTATACATATTTCTGGGATACCATTCACTACCGCAGGCTGCGACGCTAAAAGCGCCCCAATGGTACCAGAGTCCGAATTTAGCATCTTGAAACCACTCTGGCGCTGCTTGATGAGTATTTACTGAAGCCCATGTTGCGGTATAAGTTGTCGCAGCTTCCAAAGAAATCGGTCCACATACTATCTGAGATAACATTAGTATTACTAATAGCATAATAATCTTATTTTTCATATAATCCTCCATTATTCTCTCGTTAGTAAGAATACCAGTTAACAAACCCCAAAAATATATTATAATCCTTAATTAAAATCATGAAATATATACCTATAATGATTAGACTATAGTATTAAATTTAGCTGCAATCATAATTATATCCGACATGTTTATTGAACCATCATTATTTAAATCACATGATTCAATAAATTTGGAATCACCACGGACTGAATTAAAGACTCGAGCTAAAATAATAACATCCGCCATATTTACGACACCGTCACCATTCTGATCTACCCTACTTCCTGAGGAGCCAAAGACTTTAAACTCGCTTATACTTGCCCATGTAGCAGCATCAAGACCGGTTACGGTAATCCTTACATACCTAATATTACTAGCCGTGAAATTATCTCTCTGAGTTTGATCTGTACTTATATTGTTTGTCTTGTCTGCTACTGTCTTCCAATTTATATTGTCCGATGATACTTCTATTTTATATTTATAATTCTTTCCATCACGCTCCCACATAACTTCTGTGCCAGAAAGGTTATAGTTTGCGCCCATATCAACCTTCCACCAATGGTTCACTCCACTATCAGCTGCGCACCAACGGGTAGCTTCATTTCCATCATTAGCATTTGATGCAATATTTCCCTTAACCGTTTCTTCACTATCGCTGCTTGCTGCTTTTCCAAGCGCCAGATTGTATGTATTGCTCTGTGTCGGTGTTGGCATTGATGTTTGTGTCGGAATTAATGTTTGTGTTGGAACTGGAGTTGGCGAAATTGAACTATTAATGGAATTAATGGTTACACTAGCTGAACTTAATCCACCTGAATTGGCTGTTACCACAATTGTACCACTAGCTTTAGTCGGCTGGACAATAACCAGACACTTTCCACTGAAAGCCGTACGACTGTTTGATTTATATGGTTCGGTGCTTGGCGCGTTTCCATTATCTACTCCGACTATCACGCCAGGTCCTGATATGGAGAAATTCACAGTATTGGTTGCCGTAGGGACAACCACATTGTTTGTGTCGGCGATATCTGTTTCAATATATACCAAATCCTTTCCATCAGCTGCAATAGTGGTTCTATCAGGTTTTAAAAGGACTTTTGAAGGCGCTCCTGCAGTAACGACCTCATCGTATACTACCGTACCGCCTTTTGTACCTTTAGCTCGTAATGTCCCTGCGGTCCATGGAACATTCCAAGATAGATGCAAGGAACTTCCAACACTTTTGGATCCAAGTGAAGTACCATTAAGGAATAACTCAACGGTATCACAATTACTATATGCCCATACCTGTACAGTAGTCCCGCTCGACCAGTTCCAGTGGGGGAGAATATGTACCATTGGTTTGGTAGACCACTTGCTCTGATAGAAATAATAGATATCTTTTGGGAAACCACAGGTATCCACTATACCGAAATAAGAGCTCTTAGCCGGCCATCCGTAAGGTGTTGGTTCACCTATATAGTCAAATCCTGTCCAGATAAATTCACCTGCCATGTAATTACGTTTGTTTATCTCAGTATATGACGATTCAGCGCTGTTACCCCAACTGACTACACTATTATCATAAGAGGAACACTGGTTGTCAGCGCCAGACAGGATATTTTGATTGGTAGGAGTTTTATAGATCCCCCTGCTTCTTACCGCTGAACTTGTCTCACTTCCAAACATTTTCCATTCAGGATGACTGTTATGACCGCCATCATACATATACGGGAAATAGTTATAACCGACTAAATCGAGAACACTTGCAACAGCTTGATAATTTACATCACCCATATTGACAGCAAAACAGCCCCAAGTCACCGGTCTGGTGGTATCGATCGCCCGTACCCAGTTTCTAAGGCTCGTCGCGGTGGTCGTGGTTGGTGAAGGAATTTCATTTCCAACACTCCACATTATAATAGATGGATGATTCCTATCTCGAGTGACCATGGCTTGTAAATCGGTCTGTGCCCAACTTTTGAAGTAGAGATGATAATCATTTGCCACCTTACCAGTTTCCCAACAGTCAAATGCTTCATCCATGACCAATAAGCCTAATCGGTCACAAATTTCAAGCATTTGAGGATCAGGAGGATTATGGGAGGTACGGATAGCGTTACATCCCATATCTTTCATAATCTGAAGTTCTCTTTCAATAGCTCGATAATTTACCGCTGCGCCTAGAGCGCCCAAGTCATGATGTAAGCACACACCATTTATTTTCATATTAACTCCATTCAGGGAAAAACCAGTTGTGTTACTAAAATTGAAATAACGAAATCCCATTGTCGACTTATAGGTATCAACAACATTCCCATCAACAACAACCTCAGTTTGGACAGTATAAAGATATGGGGAAGCTGGAGACCATAAATGTGGATTGGATACAGAAAGATTCTGGCTGAATGTATTGTTACCATTTGCTGCCATATTAACCGCTGATGATTTATCTGATGCCACTTTAGTACCGCTTGCATCCAGAATCGTGGTTGTTAATGATGCTGATTTCGCTGAACTTCCCATGTTCAATACCTTCGTACTTACATTCGCTATAGCTGAACTACTGTTTACCGTGGGCGTTGTTACAAACATTCCACAATACGCTACATGGACCGGATCTATCGCAGTCAACCATACGTTGCGGTAAATTCCACTCCCCGAATACCAGCGACTTGTCGGCTGGTTGTTGTTCAGCTTGACAGCGACAACATTACTGCCTCCGATATTAAGGTATGGAGTCAAGTCGTATTCAAAGGAGATATAACCATATGGACGTGTACCAAGTAGAGTACCATTTATCCATATCTGGCTATTCATATAAGCTCCGTCAAATTCGATGAAAACTTTCTTACCAGAATAATTTGAAGGTACAGTAAAGGTTTTCCTGTACCATCCGATTCCGCCATCCAAATAACCGCCTCCACCACCCGCAGCAGAAGACTTATTAAAGGTATTATAAATACTCCAATCGTGCGGTAAAGTTACATTTGACCAACTGCTGTCATTAAATGCGGTAGTCTGACCATTACTTACATCCCCTTTGTAAAATTTCCAACCTTCATCAAAGCTTTGACCTCTCAATCCATTATAAATGTCCGTCCCCTTATATTCCACGGTAGCGGCATTTACCAACTGTCGCGGTACAGGAATGCAGACAAGCATTAATGCTACCGCAAGAAATAAACCTAGAATTGACTTTTTCTTCATAATGAAAAACCCCCTTATAATAAAATAAATAACCTTTTTTAACTCATTCCCAGCTTCGAGAAATTTGTGACTGGCATTGAGGACAATAGTGTTTGCTGCTGAAACTTTAGAAAGCGGCGGAAAGATAAGCATTATAGGCATCCCCGCTAAGCATACCGATAATATACTGATATTTTTATTGTCTTAAATATATACTCCTCCCCAAATCCGCAAAATAAAATTATTACAAAAATATAATTTCAAATAGTGAATTAACATCCATAGTATTGGTTTTCTCTTTTTGTTAGTTTCTATATGACTTAATCTTATTATTTTATGGACAATTAATTAATAGAATAACTTATTTAAATTGTTTGATATTTTATACAATAATTAAATCCAATCAATATAAAAAACTTCCCCCTCCAAAAGAGGGGGAAAAATTAAGAGGGAATAGTTTACAAAGTTTTTAATAACAAATTAAAAACGTAGCGCTCTGCTTATCAATATCTGTGGAACTACTTGTGATAGGATCAATCTGGAGTTTGGAGTTTATACTCCTTATATATCTATCCGGAAAGTTATATGAACTGAAAGATGTCCATGTGGAATCGGAAAATCCAGTTTTTTTATAGAAGGTTGCATCCTGATCGAATGATGTTGATCCATCGTCTTTCTGCAGGTATAAAATATAATTCGAATGTCTCAAATAACTTCCAGGTGAATTGACTGATTCAAAGGATACCCCATTGGGGTCTGCAAGTCCTTGGACAATCTTCCACTGCATATCGGCAGTAGGATCGAATGGGGCAGAAGCTATCAGACAATCTGAATTACTATGTCTTACATATTTTTCAGGTAAGTTGTAGGCTTTTAGGCGGTTCCATGCAGGAGCGCCACATTTTGAAATTAGGCTATTGTACTCTGTGCCTGTTATGGGTACTATTGTAGCATGCTTGGCATTTAATGGAGCGTTGTATAACTTCTTATCGAGCGCTTTCCATGAATTGGTGGTTATATCATTTGACTGCCATGCATAAAAAACTGCGTTGACGGGGTTATAGCTGTCACCCCATAACCACCATGTATTTGAAGTAATGCTCTTAATCACAATTGCAGCTTCAGTATGACTGCCAGTAAATGGAGCGCCGTATCCAGTTGTGTAAGTATTTGAATTGAAGCTGCCAGGGCTTAAGGTAGCGGATTTTGTTCCATACAATTTAAAATCCTTCTCATTTTTATAATACAAATAGTTATACCCATTTACCCCAACTTCCATATGTCCGTCAATAACACTAAAACCTGGATCAAAGAATACCTGCGGACTTGTCACATTTACAAAGTCACTGGTATAACTTACATAAATACGGTTACGGTCTGTATTTCCTGACCATATAATAGCATACTGTCCTTTTGGTTCAACGGAATCCAATTAAGACCATCGGTACTAACAGCAAGGTGCAGCCCGTAATTGTTGTATGAACCGTTTGGGGACTCAACGAAATATCCCATGACATATGCTGAATAACCTGATGGAATAGGTGTAGCAGTTGGTTTAACTGTTGGAGTAAGCAGTAGGAGATGGTTTTGCAGTTTGGGTAGGGGTAGGAGAAAGCTTCATTGTCGGCGTGGAAGTAGGATAAGGTGTATATACTATATTGAATTTGGCAGCGATCAGTATAACATCACTCATATTTACTGCGTTATCCCTGTTAACGTCACATTTTATATCGTAATTAGCATTTCCCGCCATAGTATTGAAGTGTGAAGCTATTAATATTACATCAGACATATTTACAGTTCCATCGCCATTTATGTCTTCTGGTAAAGACGCAGCTATACTGATCATTGGTTTACTCGCCATAACGCTCATGTTTACCTCCTGATATTTTATATAACTAGTTTTGAATTTTGATATCACCCAACTTTAATCATTTTAGTTTACACAATAGTTATATTAAAATTGAAGATCAAGGTATTTACCTCCAGTAAATACCTTGATCTTCATATAATCTTTAATTACTTGAATTGTGACTTTTATACAACAGTGTTGAATTTGGATGCTATCATTATAACATCAGCCATATTTATAGCTCCATCTCTATTCAAATCATATGCATCAACAAATCCTGAATTTCCCTTATATGAATTAAACGTACGAGCCAGTATAATTACATCCGCCATATTTATTGCTCCGTCATGATTTATATCAATGCTGATTATAGGTGTAGGCGTCGGAGTAAAAGTAGCTGTCGGGGTTGGAGTCGCTGTTCTGGTAGGAGTAGATGTTTTGGTTGGAGTAGATGTTGGACCATTACTTATTATTTTAACGGAGGACATTAAATCATTACATCCTGCAGAAACAAAATTAGTATTATCAGCATTAAATATCCATTTGGTACCACTAAAGTTGTCACCGTCATAAACTTCAACTTGCATCCCGCTAGGCACTCTGATTGATGAAACTGAATTGTTTGGTATGCCAGCTGCCGAAAGTTGCGCAGTTGTATAACTACCCGGAGTCAATGTGACAGCGCTTCCAGCATAATCTACATCTGGGTAAAATGTTGCGCCGTTTAACCCAGAGCCGCCTAATGATATTTTTACCGCATAACCCATATTATCAGCCAAGTTTGAAGGCAAGTTAATTTTTAAACCCGTGCTGTCCTGAGTCCAACTGCAGTTACCTCCTCCATTTACAAAAGTGATTCCAGAAATTTTAGAAGCGTCAAAAGAACCCGATTTCATTGTAGTAATCACCATCTGGTTGTTAGTAGGCCAACCCATTCCAATAGCGTATATCGCATTGTTAGCCTTGTTTCTGGTAAAGCGGATATCCTGAGCTGTGCATTCTTTAGGCTGCTGGAATGAACCGCCACCCAATTTTGTAGGACCTTCCCCATATACATTCCAAGCTCGAGTAGAGTAAATAGCTTCGCCATACTTTTTAAGCCAGTTACCCATGCCTATTAAAATATCCTTTTGGCCTTGAGGAATGGTTCCATCAGCCATAGGAGCTATATTCAGTAGTAAATTCCCATTCTTACTAACCCTATCAATTAAAGAATGAAGTATAGCTTTAGTTGAATAATAGCCGATCCCATTGGTGTAACACCAACTTGAACTGCTAACACTGTCGTCGGTCAGCCAGTATGGATTTGAAAGACCTGCAGGTCCCCCGCGTTCATAATCCAGCACTTCGCCTTTGTTATTGAAGCCATCCTTATAAGTTGCTACAACTTCCTTACCCCACTCATTTGCTTTGTTATAGTAGTAAGAAAGAAATTTTAAACGCTGGGCTTCGGTTATACTGCTTAGATGAGAATCCTGCCAGATCATATCAGGTTGATATTGATCAACAAGTTCTTTAAGCTTATCAAACCAGTACTGCTCCTCAGCAGTCTTACCCATCTGTCCAAAGAGTTTCTTCAGGCTTGCGTCTGTTTGAGCAGGAACATATTGATAATATCCATCAAAATTATAAGCATGGTGCGATGAGACCATAAACTTTAAACCTTTTTTACGGATGGCTTTCTCAAACAGAGAAACCAAATCCAGCTTAGGGCCCTTTGCTACCGAATTCCACTCATTGACCTTACTGTCCCACATAGAATATCCGTCGTGGTGTTCAGCCACCGGCCCGGCAAACTTTGCGCCGGCATCTAAAAAGAGCTGAGCCCATGCATCCGGATCAAATTTTCCCCCTGCTGAAACTAATTTAGGAGCAAATTGAGTCCATTGTCCGCTTTTGCTATAAGCCCCATTAATAAAGTTTTGATATGGCCAGGTTGATAAGGGGTCTCCATATTTTGATACATTGTTGTTATATTCGTAACTACCTTTGTTATACATATTTCTGGGGTACCATTCATTGCCGCAAGCCGGTACACTGAACACTCCCCAATGGTAATATATCCCGAACTTTGCATCCTGAAACCATTCTGGAGACGCAGTATGAGTATCTACCGATGCCCAAGTAGCCTGATAAGTTGTTGCAGCGCTTGAAGTCATAGGTGGTTGGAGAATTAATGAAAGCGCCAGCACAGAAACCATTAAAACTGAAATTGTTCTTTTCATAGTTTTACCTCCCATAGATATAAAATAATAAGTGCCTTTTATTAAATAGCTAGAATTTCCTCAGAAAGGTTATTCTAAAAATAAAAAACTCGTCTGAACAGTAAATAAAAATCATATGATAGTGTTGAATTTAATTGCAATCACAATAATATCTGATATATTTATAGATCCATCCATATTCAAGTCATATTCTTCTTTATATTTTGAATCCCCACGAACTGAATTAAATACTTTTGCCAACAGAATTACATCAGCCATATTTATAACACCATCGTGGTTCACGTCTATAGAGTTAACAGAGTGAGGCGTAGGAGTATATGTTGGAGTAGGCGAAAGTGTTGGTGTTGAAGAAACTGAACTGAACTTCCACCAGTTAAAATTAAATAAACTTCCATTGCTACCCGTAAATTTCAGGTATAGATCATGTATACCTATAGCGCCGTTGACTTTACAGGATTTAGTTACCCATGTCTGACTACCGCCCGTACCCGAAACAGCACATGTCCCAACCAGCATACCCGTAGCGCTATCGAGACGAATTTCAATATTTCCACCACTACCTGCTGAGGCTACTCTTGCATCAAAGGATACCGCGCCTGTACCAAAATTAACACCTTTTACCTTAACATAATCTCCATTTTCGATTCCGCATATGTCCAATCCACCCTCACTACATTTTTCAGTTTGAATGCCTGATTCGAAGCAAATAGTTTCAGCTTCATTAGTCACATATGGGTTCAGATTGCCAATCTGGACAGGCCCTGTTTTCGTCATATTAAAAGAAGGTATAGAGCCATCTGCATTATACTTGAATTGTTCTACACACACACAACGCTTATAACTTGTCCCTCCAGGTAAAGAATCATTGTGATAAAAGAAGTATGAGTTTCCATTAAAGTCAATAATTCCTGGATGATTTGTATTACTGCCGCCTTGAGTAGTCATTATTACACCCTTATAGTTCCATGGCCCGGTAGGGCTGGAGCTTGTACTATAAGCAATACATTCTGGAAAACGGGATGCATATATCATATAGTACAATCCATTGCGTTTATAAACCCAAGGAGCTTCTTCATAATCTGGTCCAAATGCGGCACTAGTTAAGGGAATTGCATTTATAGAACCTTCCAACGAAATCATATCGCTGTTAAGCTTCACATAGTAGCAAGCGTTGTTGCCCCAGTACAAATACGCTTGTCCATCATCATCTATGAATACAGTTGGATCAAGATCGTCCCATGAATGGGTTGCATATGTTGTCATATCATTGGTAATAAGCGCATGACCAATAGCGTCTGTAAACGGACCTGTTGGACTGGTTGAAACAGCAACTCCTATGGCAACTCCAGGATGTGTATTGTCATGAGTGCTGACATACCAATAAAATTTTCCATTCCTATAAATACACTGGGCAGCGTTAGCATCACCACCAGACCATTTAAATGTACTTGTTGTAAGAACCGCTCCATAATCTGTCCAGTTTGACATGTCTTTTGAAGAATAGCATCTCCATTCCTTCATTTTATAACCGTTTGTAGGAGCATCATTTTCATCGTGTCCAACATATGCATATACGGTTCCGTTATAAACCATTGGGGCAGGGTCAGCAGTATAAACAGTTTGTACAATTGGGTTATCGGCAAAATTTGTCGAAATATCAAAAAGTAAAATCAACATTATAGAAAAAACTATTGGTAACTTTTTTCTCATTTTTTTATCCCCCATTAAAATTTACTTTTTTATGTCTATCATTTTATTTGAAATTTTATTACCCCCTTCATATTTCTTTGTTCTTAATAAAATTCAAATTGGTTATAATTCAAATTGTTATTATTTCAATCTTTCCGTATATTGTACAAATAAAAAATTCTCCATAATAAATTAAAATAAAGATCACATTTGACTTCTTTATTTAATCGTATTATTTTATGGAGAATAAATTAATAGAAAATCTTATCTAAATCGTTTGTTATTTTATATATTATATATTTATAATCTGTTATTTCTCTACAAATGGAAAAAGAAGTTTCTGGTTTTCTTCTGTATGCATAGTATCCTTTGTAACTAAGACAGAGCCAGTATCAATTCTCTTTACAACATTATTACCATTTCGTGATTGCACCGCTGTTTTTAATCCCAAATAGCCCATATTAAAGGGTTTTTGTACTACTGTAGCTTGTATAAGTCCTTTCTCTAAATACTTTATCTCATCAAAAGAAGAATCAAATCCAACCAACTTAACCTTTCCTCCAAGACCTAAATCCGTAAGCGCCTTTGTTGCTCCTACAGTGGAATTTTCATTCAGACAAGCTATTCCGCCTATATCTGGATGTTCTGACATCAAGTTCATCACTATTTTATATGCCATTGATTGGTTATTATCACAAAAAAATGTTCCTACTACTTTTCCTTGTCTATATCTATTCAAATATTCTAATACGCCATGTTCTCTCTCAATTGCTGTTGTAGATCCCTTGACATAACTGATAATTGCTAATTTTGAATTCATATCTACAATATCAGAAAGCTTTTTACCAGCTTTTCTGCCTGCATCAAGATTATCGGTAGATATAAAGCATTTTGGTATATTGCTATTTACACGTGAGTCAATATTAATTACCCTTATTCCTGCCTTATCTATTCTTTCAAGCATCGGTACAAGCAAGCAATAATCAGAAGCAGCTAATATAATTGCCTCAGGCTTACTTTCACATACTTCATTAAGAATTTTAATCTGACCTTCGATATTGCTTTCAGAATCAGCTCCAGTATATTCGACCTTTACATTGTACTCTTTAGCTGCAGTATCAATACCAGCTTTTACAACTTTCCAGAACTCAGATGGATTCTTGTAATCCTTTAAAACTACTACGATCCTTCCTGATTGCTTCATGTCTTTTTGAGCAAGATATTTATAGCATAGTAATGCTGATAACACAAACAGAACAGTTACTGATATTATAAGAGCTCCTCTTAAAATCCTCAACCTTAAACCCTCCTAATCAATTACTGGAAGCCATACATTTACCGTTGTGCCGACCTCCGGTTCACTTTCAAATTTGAGCCCATATTCCGTTCCGAAGTAAAGTATTATTCTTTCATTTACATTTCTTACTCCTATACCCATACCTCTTGGAGATATATTTTCATCGGTCAATATACTCTTTAACTTTTCAGGCGTCATACCAATACCGTTGTCAACTACTTGAAAAAGTATTTTGTCATCAATTCGTTTTCCAATTATTTTTATATGACCTACTTCTTCCTTATTCTTGATTCCATGATATATGGAATTTTCAACCAAAGGTTGAAGCAGTATTTTTATTGTTTTTTTATTTTTTATTTCTTCTTCAACGTCAACCTCAAATATCAATTTATCTTTGTATCGCATCTCTTGTATGGTCAAATAGCTTTTAATGTGTTCAATTTCCGACTCTATAGTTATAATATCCTGGCCTTTACTGATACTGCTCCTAAATAGCTTGGCAAGAGATGATGCCATCAAAACTACTTCTTCGTTTTTTTTGCTCTCAGCCATCCAAATTATAGAATCAAGGGTATTATACAGGAAATGAGGGTTTATCTGAGCTTGCAATGACTTTAACTCACTTTTTCTTTTGAGCTCCTGCTCTTTGATGTTTTGTCGCATCAATTCCTTGATTTTTACAATCATTATATTGAATGCTTTGCTTAGCTCACCAATTTCATTTACGCTTTCAGTATAAACTTTTATGTCAAAGTTACCTTTCTCAACTTCTTTCATAGACGCTTCGAGCTTTTTTATAGGTCTTGATATTCTTGATGAAATCATTAAAGAGAAAACTATAGCTAATATTAGAAATCCTATACCCAATAGGAAATAGTACATCTGCATCTGACTTTTGTTGGATACCAGCTCATCAATATATGAAACACCTACTATTTTCCATCCAGTATCCATTGATTCCTTTATTGTATAAATTCTGCTATCCTTGCCCATACCAGTGACAAAATAATTGCTTTTTGTTCTTAAGACCTGATCTATCATTTCACTTTTCAAATTGCTGTATATTAACTGTTGTTGTGGATGATACACCAAATTACCTTCACCATCCACTATAAATATATAACCTTTGTTGCCAAGTTTCACATTGTTGCATATATTATTTATTACACTATAGTTCAAGTCTACAAGAAGAACCCCCAGATTCCCATTACTGTCTTTATCTGTAAGTTCACAACTTAGAGAAACTACCCACCTGTAATCATTATCAATTATATCCTCGACATGTGATGATGAAACGACAGCCTTACCTTTTGCTGCGATTGCTTTCTTGTACCAATTTTGCTTCTTTGGTATTGTATATAGATTTAGCTTATCATTTTTGTAAGGTAATAGAACTCTTCCATTAGAACCAAAAATAATTATATTTGATATGTCTTTTCTAACATTTAGTATTGAAATAAACTGATCAGATATCTTCTTTTCCGTCTCTTCCATTTCCTTGATACTGTAATTTGTCTGATTTGAAAGGTATTTTCGAACATCACTATTGTACAGTACCATTTGAGATATGTTTTCCATGTAGTTTATATATGATTCAATACTTGTATTTATTTGCTGTACCAGTTGATATGTATACTCCTTTGAATTGTTCTTCACTGCATCAATAGATAAGCTGTATGAAACAATAGCAATTATTGATATGGTAAACAGAATCACAACAGAAAAACCAACAGCAATACTATACTGAATTCTTTTGAATTTAAAGCATTTACCAAATATCCTCTTTAACCAATTCATCACAAATCCTCACTTTGATTTTTCTCTATACTCCTTTGGTGAAAATCCAGTAAGTTTTTTAAATACGGAGCTGAAGTAATGTGGATCAGGGTATCCTACTTTATATGCTACTTCATAAGATTTAAGGCTTGTACTATTTAATAGCTCCATAGCTCTCTCAACTCTTAATCTTGTAAGACATTCAATGAAAGTCTCACCTTGATATCTCTTAAATAAATTGCTAAAGAAGCTTGTGCTCATCAAAAGATGTTTGCAAACCGAATTTAGAGATATACGGCTGTCCATGTAATTTTCCTTTAAATACTCTAGCGCCTTCATTGCTTGCATTTTATTATAATCATCCATTTTTTTTATTATTGAAAAATAGGTCTTCTTACAAAATTCCTTAAACCAAGCTTCCAACTCATTTAAGGTTCTCATAGCGCAAGTACTTGCCAATGGGTTTTCCAACTGATCCAGTATTTCATCCACCAATATTCCCACTTCGTCTAAAGAGCTTAGTATGTATACAATATCATGATGTATATTTATTAAACATCTTTGTATCGGCAAATAAGATTCTTTCATCTTTCTAAAAATGCTTTCAACAACAGCATCAATATCTTCAACAGGGCCTGTTTTTATTAAAGATATGAGTTTCCTTTCAAGCTCTTTATTATAAGATGGACGAATAAAGTTTTCCTCCATTTCACTAATACCAATTACTCTGTTATTTCCTAAAATAAAACAATACCCAAGTGCAGAAATCGCTCCTTTGTAAGATGTCTGTATATTGGAAATACCTGTACAGGGTTTTCCAATACCTATGGTCACTGTGATATCCATATACTTTTCTACAGATTGTCTGATTTCTTCTGAGTTTTTTAAAGCATATTGATATAATTCTTCTTGATTTTGCATTGAAATTATTGCAATCATTATATTATGCCAATTTTGGAAGACAATATTACCTTTAACCTTACATAGAATATCTTCACAGATATTGTAAACCGATAATGTTAAAAGTTCATCATCCCATAAATGGCTTGTATTGTCATTCTTGCTGCTTTCACCTATTTGAATGGCAATAACTATAAAATTATTACCGCTGAAATTTACTTCAAACATATTCAATTTTTCACTAATATTTTTCGGTATACTTCCCATAATAATACTATTAAAAAATCTCTCTTTTAATGTTGGAAGACTTTCGTTTAGCTGATTTTTAATTCTATCAATATCTTCCGTTCTCTTTTTTTCCTCATTCAAGTCATCCTTCAATTTATTTAATACTTTACTTAGTTCGACTGCAGTAATAGGCTTTAATATAAAATCATATGCCTTAAGCTTTATTGCCTTTTGAGCATATTCAAATTCATCATAACCTGTCAGGATTAGCACTTTTGTAAAAGGATAATTTTCCATAATTCTTTTTGTAAGTTCCAACCCATCAATATAAGGCATACATATGTCTGTTAATACTATATCTATGTTTTCGCTTTCAAGTACATCCAGAGCCTCGCTTCCATTTTTACAAGCGCCTACAAGCTCAAAACCAAGCTCAGCCCAGTCAACATTATCTCTCATACCATCCCGTACAATTGCTTCATCATCTACAATAAGGATTTTATACATACTTCCACCCCGTCTAACTTAATTATACAACTTTGAATAAATTGATAATAGCTTGAGTTTAAAAGATATAAATTCAATATCAACAAGTCTGTATAGACAATCCAGTGATTATAATGAAAAATTTTTGTGATATTTTTCTCTTTAATTAATTCGAAATATATTTTTCTTTTAGGTTCGGAATTTGTTTTAACCAAAAAATATTTAACAAGGAGTTTTTTGAAATATCCTTATTTAGACAAATAAAAAGCTCACTGATTAATAACCAGCAAGCTTTTTTCAATTAATATAAACCAACAACCTTAACATATTCCATTAATCTACTCAAACGTATGTATTCTGAAATATTCAGAAATAAGAACCAATCTTTTTAAAGGCTCTAACTTAAGGTCAACTGTTTTATTTATTTACACAACAGTGTTAAATTTAGCTGCAATCAGTATTACATCCGCCATGTTTATAGCTCCGTCTTTATTCACGTCGTACAACTCAACATAGCCAGCATTTCCTTTTACAGTATTAAATCGGGTAGCTAAAAGTATTACATCTGCCATGTTTATTACGCCATCATTATTTAAGTCAATACTGCTTACAGACGAAGGCGTTGAAGTTGGGGTTGGCGTCATTGATGTGTTGTTCGAATATAATTTAATATAATCCAGTTCTATAGCGCCGTCGCCTGAATCATGCTGTACTTTGATAGTATTACTTCCGGCATTAAGCGCGAAATTATCCGATACTGTCGCCCATGTATCAGTCCAGTTACCGGTTACAGGGAAAGTGACATCTTTAACATGTGTACCATTAATATATATACTCTCAGTCTGGTCTGTAGTAAAACCAACCAAATATCTGAAGTCAACCTGATAGTTGCCAGCTGTAGGAACGTTAACGTTCATAGTACAATTTGCGCCTACTGATGCATCAAAATAAGCAATCTTTCCAGTACCTGACCAGCCAGTACCGGTTTGTACGACCTGGGTCCCACCTGAGAGAGTACCATTTTCAGCTTCATAAAGTGTACTCTGTGAAGCAGGAGTTGAGGTCGGTGTTGAGCTTGGTGTTGGTGTCGGTGAATTTGGCGTCGATCCACTGCTTACAACCACTTCTGAACCATCGTACTTGACTACTTGATCTGCAGTACCAACATCTACACCATTACCATGATTAGGAGATACCCAAACAATATTGAACGTCCTGTTAGTCGGCATTCCGGTATAGCTTCCAGACCTTGCGCCAATAGTCAACTTCTGGGTAGATTCGTTCCATGTAAATTTAATTTGAGAGTACTTTCCGCTTTCATAATTATAAGTATCACCCTCATCCTCATAAAGTGTGAAAGCCCCGTTTTGACCTTTATATATGCGAATTTCCAATGGATCAATACTTTGTGACGCGTATTGTATATATGGGCCCATAGGAACAATCGAACCTGCCTTAACGTAGAGCGGCATATCACTCAATGGCGCGTTTACTGTAGCCCTATTCCCGCCGTTTACTGTTGAACCTGACCAGAAGTCATACCATGTTCCTGAAGGGAAATAAACCGATCTACTGGTAGCTCCGGCAGTAGTTACAGGATTAACCAAGAAAGAAGGACCAAATAAAAACTGATCTTTAATGTTGTATACATTTGAATCATTCTGGTAATCAAAAACCAACGGACGCATCATGCTATAACTTTCGTTAGTTACTTTCCAAGCTAACGAATAAATATACGGCATCAAACGATAGCGCAGGTTGTCGAACTTAAGGAGAGTGGCTTTAGTGGAAGCGCTCCACTGGCTGCCGTATAATTCTCTCGAACCCCCTCCGTGTACACGGAAAATGGGGTTAAAAGCGCCAAATTGGAACCAACGGGTAAACATTTCATTGTTGGCGCTGGTAGTCCAGTCCACACGACCCGGATGCCCCCAGTAACCGCCGATATCAGTAGTCCAGTAAGGCATACCTGTAATTGAAAAATTAAGTCCAGCAGGAATCTGTTTCGCAAAAGTAGCAAAATTACAATCTATGTCCCCTGACCAACAAGTTGTCCCATATCGCTGCTGCCCTGCAAATCCGCTACGGGTAAGGATATAGACACGTTTCTGGCTGGGGCCGACCTTACGCCAACCCTCATACAATGCTTCACTGTGCCCCAAAGGATAGGCATTTATGTAAAATGCTCCTTTACCAAGAGCGGTATTTACTGTCCGCATATTTACAGAATCCGGATAAGCTTGAGGTTCGGTATTATCGGCCCATATTCCGTCCCAACCGTACTTACCTATCAGACGATCATAGATCTGTTGGTAAACAAGAGTCCTAGCGTTAGCGTTCAAAGTATCATAGAAATGATGATTACCACCACTAGGGAATAGCGCTCCGATAGAGTTTAACGCGTTGTAGTTGTCCTGATCCCCTGTTTTCTTCGGCGAACTAGTATATTCATACTCCGGCCAGATTGAGATCATTCCGTGAACATTGGCAGAATGCAGAGTATTCATCAGCGTAGTTGGATTTGGATATCTCGATTCATCCATGAAATGCGAACCCCATGTATAAGGGCTCCAGTAATTCCAATCCTGAACTATACAATCCAAAGGAATCTTATTATTCCTATACCCATCCTTGACAGCCAGCAACTCTGACTGAGAATTATAGTAGTCCTTTGACTGGAAAAGTCCGTAAGCCCATTTTGGGTATAACGGAGCTGAGCCTGTAGCTGTGCGGTATCCTGCTACGACCTGGTCGATACTGGGACCATAAAAGTAATAGTAATCTACCATATCTCCTGCTTCCGATACGTAGCGATATTTAGTATTACTTGAATCATTTCCGTAAAAGTCCGAAGCTGAATAGTTGTCCCAAAAGATCCCATAACCCTTATTGGAAACCAACACTGGGATATAGATCCACATATTTCCATTTGCTAAATGCGCAGTTGTTCCTTTACGATTCATCACACTGTCCTGAGTCTGTCCTAATCCAAAAAGAGCCTCATCGGTAGGTGAATTAAAAATAGTTTGGATCTTATTGGTGCTTACACCCTCAACAGTTGCCGGTGTAAGGCTTTTACTGTTTGTACTATCCTCAGATAAAACAACCTTGTCGCTCAAGTCGGTATAAGCAATTGAGCCATTACTCTTATTAACTTTGGCCTTCATCCGCGAGGTAGTAATAATAACGGTGTCCCCAGATTCGGTAACATTAAAGCTTGGTTTGTCCCAGACCTTATTAACTGACAGAGAAGTTTTGGAAGGAATGGAAGAGGCAGTGGTGTACTGTACTCTTATAATATCTTCCTTACAGACTTGCAGCCTCATTTTACCGGAATTCATTGTAAATGTAACTCCGTTAGTATCAGCAGCATAAGATGATACTGACAAAGCCTTAACTTGTATAGTCTTATACGGTCCTATTCCACAAAAGACTATCCCAAGGGTCAAAAGGCTAATCAAAACATTTTTAACAATCTTCATAATCATTCCCCTTTTCATAATACTTTTAATAATGACAAAAACAAGAACAATAGATCATTAATATATTAAAATTAATTAATCTTGTACATTTAGGTATCGCAAAATACCGCTAAAACCATTTGTTATTTTGCTCTGCCAAATGTAAGGATTAATAATGATTTTAATATAGTTTCATCCATTTTTATTATAGATTTTCTTATGACTCACAGTAACTCTAATAGTCTAAGAAAAGTGGAGAAAACTAAGGTAAGAAAATGTCTATTCAAAAAAGTAAGTTAGTTTTAAAAATTGATTTCAATCGAAACTTATTTCAAATATAATAACATGGGCTTGGTCTAAATTTTGCTTCCACCTTTATAACTTATACAGCGCCTCGATGAATTTTTTCATTGTGTTTCTATCCAGTCCTCCTACGTTTGATTTTACAATTATCCCTTCTTTGTTGATAAAGTAAGAAACCGGCATTGTAGTAATACAGTATTTGTTTGATACTGAAAAATCAGTGTCCAGCAGTACATTAAAGGTATATAATTTTTCTGACATTAAGCTTTTCATTGTTTCAACATTTTCACCGAGCCCAACAGCTAGAACTATTAGGTTTTTATCCTTGTATCCCCTGCAGAACCTTTCCATATCAGGCATTTCTTTTCTGCATGTTGAACACCATGAGGCAAAAAAGTTCAAGAATACATTTTTGCCCTTGAAATCACTTAAAGAAACTTTTTTCCCATTAAGATTGGTTAAAGTAAAATTAATTGCCCGGTTTCCTGGATTTGTTCCTTCTATCACATAAGATTCCTTCGGTTTTGTTGAAAATGCCTTAATACTTGGAGTATTTTGAGTTGTTGGAGTTACAGCTCGCAAAGGCGATTCTTCATGTAATGGAGGCTCCACATGAGGCATAGAATCTCCAGAAAATTGTGAAGGTGGTATTGATGGAGAATTTTGCGCATTACTGGTTGAAAGTACGTTAAACTTCTCACTGTTTGAGGATTTACCCCAATTATTATTGTAATTAACTAAAGCATAAAGAGCAGCAACAAGTAAAAAAACAGCAGCTATACATAGAAAAGGTTTTATTTTCATGCTAATTTACTCCATTTAACAATATCAACTTAAACTTACAACTCAAAAGCGTTTAGAGATATTAGACTACAGTGTTAAATTTTGCTGCAATCATAACTAAATCTGACATGTTAATTATTCCGTCTCTATTCAAGTCGTACGCATCAACAAATCCCGCATTTCCTTTTACGGTATTAAATACGCGAGCCAAGAGTATTACATCCGCCATGTTTATAGCTCCATCATGGTTTATGTCGAGAATGTTTCCAGATGAAGGCGTTGGTGTAGGCTTTGAAGTAGCAGTTAAAGTTGGGCTTGAAATACCCTGAGTGAATTTCCACCAGTTGACATTAAAAAGAAAACCGCTGCCGCCCGTAAATTTAAAATAGAGATCATGTATTCCAGTGGCGCCGCTGACTGCACACGACTTGGTTACCCAATTCTGCCACCCCCCGGTTCCCGAAACAGCACAGGTTCCCACTACCTTGCCTGTTGGACTGTCTAGACGAATTTCAATGTTACCTCCACTATTTGCAGAGGCTACCCTGGCGTCAAAGGACGTTGCTCCGGAACCAAAATCTACACCTTTTACCTTTATATAGTCTCCGTTCTCGATATTACTTACATCCATACCGCCTTCACTGCACACTTCCGTTTCGACGCCGGATTCCCAGCAAATTGTTTGAGCTTCAATTTGAATGAACGGATTCAAAGTACCGATTTGAGATGCGCCCGATGTAGACCACCATG
>JAUZPS010000119.1 GCA_030705945.1 Bacillota bacterium | reverse complement strand
GCAAAATCTTTTTCACGCTTAATACAGATTTTTATAAACTACAAATTCTTTATCTTCATACACTTTTTTATAATTATTATCTTCTTTTAAAAAAACATAAAGCGGGTCGCTTTTTGACATGAGATAATGCGTAAAACCATATTTGCTAATAAACTTTTTATAATAAAGGCTTCCTTTCCTCATATTGATGTAATCTAATATTATATCGTCCTTTTTATTTAATGATTTTAAAAAGATTTCCGCCCTTGAATCTATAAACGTTTTTAAGCCCTCGAACTCGATATACCCGCCTGTGTTGTAGTCGTTATAAAGCCTCATTTTATCAACCTGAACGTTTTTCTTTATAAATTCAACAGCTCCAATCGGTCTGAATTCATTCATGCTATCCGTGTAATCATATTTTTTAAGAAACACTGCAGCAACAAGCACAGCAACTATTGCAAAGGCTATAACAGCCCTTTTTTTGGCTTCAAGCGCGATACCCGACGTGAAATTAACCTCCTTTAAGTAGTAAGCTAAAAAAGGCAAACTGCACGCAAAAAACAAAGCGAGACTTCTGACCGATGACAGCCCCATATATATCGTTCCAATTGTAATAAGCGCGTACCTTAGCCTGGTCTTTCCATTTACCATAACATGAATAAGAACAAAAACAAGCAGCAAACCAAAGACTATTACTCCGAAGGCTCCTTTAAAATCTGGCGACTGCATCTCATTAATGCTTGAGTTTACCATTTTGTTACCATATGAGTAAATTACATAAAGCATATTTTTATACCCATAAGGGTTAATGAGTCCTACAGCAATTGAAATTAAGCTGACAGTTATGAGTGAAGAAATCTTATACCCTTGTGTCTCAATCTTCCATAGCTTAAACTTTATGCCGTCAATTATATAAGGTATATAAATTAGAAACAAGAAAATCCACATTGCCGAATGCAGATTGACCAATAAAACAGATAATACGGGTAAACATATTAAAATAATTTTGCTTTTATTTTTTATATATAGTTCAAGGAGCAAAATTACAAGAGCAAAGATAATAATAGAAAATATCTGGGGTCTTGGCACAATATAAAAACTTAAAAATATGCAACTGAAAACTGAAACCGAAACCTGTATCAACTTGTTGTTTAGACTAATTAGCAAGGTAAGTCTATAAATAATAACGCACAGTATTAGATAAACAGTTATATCAATAAAGTGGATGCCAAATTCTCCAAATAAGTCATACGCTTTATAAAAAATAACTTCGGCAAGCCACTGCTGAGCATTGAATGCTAAACCGGAATGAATTGTAAAAGGTTCCATAGTTGGAAGTCCATTATTCATGATATATTTTCCAGTATTTATAAGCCAATATGTATCATTTTCCATAGAAGGAGCATACAAAAGAAAACATGGCAAAACAAAAACAATACATAAGAACAGCCTTTTTAGCATTATATTTTTTGAGATAATCAATATTTGTTCTTCCATTTATAACCACCTTATAACTTAGTTTTTTGGATTCTTAAAAGCAGTTTTAAAAATATTTTAAAATAATTAAAAAAAGTATTGCATTTAAATCATCTTTCTGCTATATTATATAAGTGCCACGAACGTGAAAGATACGCACCATTAGCTCAGTTGGTAGAGCACCTGACTCTTAATCAGGGTGTCCGCGGTTCGAGCCCGCGATGGTGCACTTGAGAATAAAGGCTTTGAGGAAAATACTCAAAGTCTTTATTTTATATTTGAGCCAAATCTGAAAACACGGTTCTTAACTTTTTATTGTATCTTCTCTAAAAGTAGATGAGTTATATAAAAAGCACTATTAATCTTACATTTGACGGAGCAAAATAACGAACGCTTTAACGTTATTTTGTGATAGGCAAATGTAAAAGATTAATTGCTTTTTATATAGTTACTATTATTATGTATTTTTTCTCTTCCAGCCTTCCACCTTTCATTATAATCGTTAATAATCTTTTCAGGTGTGTCAGAAAAAATGTATTCGTAGCATACACTGTTTATGTCAATTCTTGACGCCATTATAACTTCACTATATCTACTTTCATCAACTCCCATAAATTTAGCGGGAATATTAAACGATAAAAGTTCTTTTACTGCATTAAGCTCATTATCAGAGTTTTTGAAGGGAGAGGCCTGACCTATCGCATTAGATATTTTGGAGTCTTGCCAGAGATATTTCATAAAAGCTTTAGCTACGTCAATATGTTTTGATCTATTACTTATAGAGTAAGGCACATCATTGTCAAGATATATACATTTTATTTCGGGAAATGGAAACATCCCTATTTCATCAGGTTTTGCTCCATTATCAGTCAGTTGAGATATAAGCCATGATCCCAAAAAAGTCATAGCTACCTTGCCTTTTGCCATGTCCTTTTTCATTTGCTCCCAATCAGTTTGAGTGATATCGGGTTCTAGGTAACCTTGTTTATACATATCTCTTAAATTTTTCAGAATATTAAAAACCGGACTGTCAGGACTAAGAAGCTTATCCGATTCCGCAAGTTCTACCTCATATTGGGGGTTATCCAGCTTCATTTTGGGATATCTTCTTACAAACCATGTTGTTGGCCACTTACTCTTTGCATTTAACGCAAGAGGTATAACACCTGCTTCCTTTAACTTTTTACATACCTCCATGAACTCTTTCATTGTTGTAGGCGCTTTAGCAATTCCTGCCTTTTTAAAGACACTTTTATTATAGACTACACCGTCATAACTCACTCCTATTGGAAGACTGTATATATTTCCATCCATCATAGGCAAAGGAAGCGCAAAGTCATCACTGGTAAAGCCCAAATCATTCAGTGGAGCAAAGTAATCAGGAGAGTTCGGCTCTAAGCCGGTAATAGCAGTTATATCTGGGAGCTCATTAACCGCAAGCCTGGCTTTGTATATTCTATCCAAATCAGCTATAGGTTCAATTTCGATCAATGTATCTGGGTTTTTCTTCATGAATTCATCAGCTAGCCTATTAAGTTCCGTAACTTTATCTACTCTATGAGTACTAAATACAATTTTCTTTTTTGAAATATTCTGTTTTGTCTCAATGGGTGTACTGTTTATCTCGTATTTTCCACAGCCAGCAACCATAAATATCAATAATATTAACAAAATTCCATGCCTGTATAACTTCATGACAAGTTACCTCCACATTTATATTTAACAATTATTTCCCAAGTTTTTTCCTGCCATCTAACCATCTTTTGTTATATTCTCTTACAATATTGTCCGGGTTATCTGAAAGAATGAAATCCGAGCATAAATCAGATTGTAGATTTATATTTGAGGCTACAATCATAGAAGTAAAACTTGAAGTATCGCCTAGACCGCTTCTAGTAGGAATATTATATGATAATAGCTCTTTTATCGCGTCAATATTGTTATTGGAATCTTTAAAAGGAGAGGACATTCCTAAAGCTTTTGATATTTTAGATCCCTCCCATGCAAACTTCATGAAAGCCTTTGCTGCATCTATATTTTTGGAGTTTTTACTAATAGCGTAGTGATAGTCATAGAATAATTCAACACACTTTGTTCCTGGAAATGGAAACATGCCGATATCTGATGGCGCAGCTCCATTTTCTATAAGCTGAGGAATAAACCACGATCCTAAAAAAGTCATGGCTATTTTACCAAAAGCCATATCTTTCCTCATCTGGTTCCAGTCGCTATTTGTAACATCATGCTCTAAATATCCCTTTTTATTCAGATCTCTTAAAGTAAGCAATATCTTTAATATAGGACTGTCATTAGTCAAAAATTTCTCCTTATCAGACAGCTCCGCCCAATAATCAGGATTATTAAGATATTCTATAGGATATCTTAACGTATACCATTGAGTAGGCCATTTATCTTTTAAATTAATTGCCAACGGGGTTATTCCCTTGGCTTTTAATTTTTTACAGGCATCATATAATTCATCCATAGTAGCGGGCGCTTTATTGATTCCTGCCTCCTTAAAGGCGGCTTTATTATAAATCATGCCATCGTAGTTTGCTCCTATAGGGATTGCATAACTTAGTTCCATTGGTATTATAAAATCATCGCTCGAGAAGCCAAGATCGTTCAAAGGAACAAAATAATCGCTTGGATTATCTGGAATTTGAGGGATCACCGTGATATCAGTCAATTCATTTACTGCAATACGAGCATTATACGTCTTGTCAACTTCCGGCATAAATTCGATTTCTACTTCAATATTAGGGTTCTTTTGCTCAAACTCCTTTGCTAGTTGCTTAAGTTGCTGAGTTACTGAATTTGTGCTGAATACTATTTTTTTCTTAGTTAAGGCTTCGGTTGCGCTAATATGTGTTCTTTGGAGATTAGAGTTTTCACTACATCCCGCGCATAAAAACATAAGCGCAATAGTTAATGATATAAGCTTATATGCTTTCATATACAGCCTCCGCAAATTTTTGTTTTTAATATCAAAAAACCTTAGAAATGATCTTTTTGTTAATATTATTAATTTGACACAGGTAATTTTCATCATACAAAACTTAAAAAAGGAATTTTTTGAAACGACCTGAAAAAAAGAAGAAAATTCTCAAGACTCTAGTGAAACCCTATTTTATTTTCATTGAATATAATGTAAAGACATTAAACTTTTGAACGGACATTACATACTGATCTATATTGAAATCAGAATAAAAAACAAAGAAGCTAAAGCAACTTCATTCGTAAAAAATGTATACTTTTTCATTGATTTGTGATATTAAATGAAGATGATTATGACGAAACATTTACGTATTTACAATATCTTTCTTTATTAAAAATTATAATTACTATAATATAATTCGACATGAATTTAAAATTCCCTTTAGCCATCATAGCTAAATATTAACTATTTATAAACCAGTTTTTAATTCTATTCATCAGTTGTTTGTTAACAAATAAAATTTATAGAAATTATTATCCCTACTGTAGCGTAAATTGGTATAACTTCCGCAGATATTTCAAATTGTTCTAATAGATTCTTTTAACCGGCATTCGATATTCTAATCCATCAACTTCCATCTCATACCCATATTCATATTTCAAAATTCTGATCCTTGGTCTGTACAAATAACAATATCGATAACTATATGCTGCTTGTTGCCATACCTGACCATTAGCTAATTTATAAACGGACTCTCCTGACCAGCCATTAAATACTCCATCAATACAACTATCGCTAAAAATATTCATGCTGCCTCCAAAATCTAATCAGATTTCTATTTATCTTCCTTGTATATTTTATATAAATTCTGTATAATGTTCAAGCTACTATTAAATATTTATAAAGACTTGCGCTTTTAAAGAATTGCATTTACTCTTTTAAAAGCGCTTCCTCATCATATTTTTTTTGTTTTTGACAATATCTTTGCTACCAGATCTGGTAATTGTTTTCCAATCGCGATATTATTTTCGTGAATTATCTTATAAATAGCTTCAGCGTTTTTGGGATCTGACTCTCCTGTCTCACTCAATAATTCCTTGACTCTCTCTTTTGTAATACCATTAATATTGATATTCAATACAAATCACCTCTATCTAGTCTTCCAGGTTTATTGTACTTATTATTGGCAAAATTTATTACTATTAATTTTATTGTTATATATATAACATAATTCGATTAGCGATTTACGAAAAACTATTGGTAATTATACTATTTTATGGTATAATTAGTTAGCCAACCAATGCTAATAATTTATTATTTATATTAAAATCCCTTAATCTTTTACATTTATCTATCGCAAAATACAGTAAAACTGTTCGTTATTTTGCTCTGCTAAATGTAATATTAATAATGTTTTAATATAGGAGGGACGCTAATTATGTCTGATCAATATGATTTAGAAAAAGGTAATTGGGTTATCCGACGAGCAGATGGTAAACCGATAGGCTTTATACCTCACGGATCTTTAGATGCGGATAATTGTGAAAATGAAGACATATACAATATTTCCCTCTCCCCCCCCTTAAGACCTACTCTTAAACCATCAATATTAATATCTTTAGGGGTTACAGTTGTATTTGCGCTATTATTATATATAATAGCTAATGACCTAATGCTTACGATCTCTATAGTCTTTTTTATATTATTTCATGGAATAAGGTATTTAATGTGGCGTTTTAATTAATACATACCAAATATATCATCCCATTTTTTGACACACAAGCTCAAGTCTAAAGCTTGCTTGGGCGAACAATAAAGCGTAGTGAGATACTTCAAAGCAAACTTATATAAAACTTAACATTTGGTTATCTATAGAAAGTCTACTTATTTTAAAGTTTAATAGAAAAGACTCTCAGGTAATCCTGAAAGTCTTTTCTATTAAGGGATAATCTTGTTAGATAGTATCAAAAAGAAAACTTGTATGCTTGCGTTTCAAAAACTCGATATAATGGCCTTTCATCATTCAAACCTGAACAAGGAATTTTTTAAAACACCCTTATTAACTAAAAAAGAGAAAAGTTCAAATTAGGTAGTATCAAAAAAATAACTGGTCAACTGGTCGTTTCAAAAACCTGATATGATGGGTTTTCGTCGTATGAACCTGAACAAGGAATTTTTTGAAACGCCCTTAATTAAACTCATTTCTCTTTCTTAGCGCGACATTGCAAAGTTTATCGCGCTTATATTTACCACATATACAATAATATTAAACAATTTATGTATTAATCTTTTGGAAGAAATAGTTCTCCATTGCCTACAAATCCAAAAGTTAGTCTGCTGTAATTACTGCTTTTTATATTATTAACAATTACGCTGCCGAGATTCGTTTCATATTCTTTAAGCTCAATAGATTGGGTTACTGTGCCGAGTCCATGCCATTCGCCAAGACTGTAATATGTTGGCATTTTATAGAATATTTCTACATTCGCCTCAAACTCTTTTGCCTTTAATTTCCCTTTCCAATATTCCATAATATGAATCCCTCCCAACTAATATTATAATCCAATTATACCATTTTCTGTAGGTTTGTCAATTATTTTGTTGACTATTGTTGGAGGTTCTGACATAGTTTTGTATTTTTTTACAGAATATTTTCCAATCAGCCTATCCAACCTGTACTTTAAATCATTATAATAAACGCCTCTGACTAGACTTATGTTAAGACTCATATTCAAAGCTTCTTTTACAATCTCTATAGCTTTATTAATGTCCTTCAATCTATGTTCATAACATTTTGCCAATTCAACCATAATGGGAATATTGGGTGTTTTTGAGCTTTTTATAATCGCTTCATAACATTCAATTACCTTGATGTACTCTTTTCTTTTTTTGTAAACGTATGCAAGCCTTTTTAATGCTTCAATCTTTATAATATGATTTTTTGAAATGGAACAATGAGTTAAGCATGCTTCGCTCTTGTCATATGCGCTAATTCTCTCATATATGCTTGCGGCGCCAAGAATTTCATACCAATCGTCGGACTCTTCTAAAGGCTTGTTAATCAAGGCGCTAATTTTGGAAAATAAAGTGACCATGGAAAGTATATCGCTTTCGTTATGTTCTAAAACTCTTTTTATTTCAGTTGTGCTCTTATCCTCAAGATATTTAAAATACGTTGATGGAATAAGGGCTCCAGGTATATCATCATGTCTTCCGATATTTAGTATATTTTCCTCTAACGATGTCAGCCTGCAGCTTTCAAGCTTCCTTTTCCACAACGTCCTTGAAGGATACAGCAGATCAATTTGGACTGGATCTTTTAAGCTTTGCCTCATCCTATTGGATATGAACCTTGAATTTAACAGGTTCCAATCAAACGCCTTTCCATTAAACGAAACAACGCCTTTTCTACCTAACAGCTCACTATCTAAATACTTCAGCATTGCTGCCTCTTCGTCATAATCCCTCATAAACAACTGCTTTATTATGAAAGCTTCTTTTTCAAAATATCCGATTCCAACCAGAAAAGCAACAGTACCTGCTCCTCCTAGACCCGTTGTTTCAGTATCAAGAAAAATCATTTCTCTTACGGTTATATCATTTTTTTCATTACCATAAAATTTCAGAAGTGTTTGATTATCTCTTCTAAGGATATCTCCGACGGGTAAATCTCCATGAAAAAAATCTAAAGGATACCTTTTCTCATGGATAAAAAAAGCGCCAAACTCGTTAACTTCCACAGATCCGTCCAGTACTTTGTCTATATCATTATCTTTATTTTTCAAATTAACCTGCTTACTGCATTTTCCATCTGCATATAGCTTAAGTTTACTTTTCAAATCTATATACATATTTTCTCCTTTGTTTAAGGCAGTATTAAAAAGAAAACTTGTCAAAAACGCGTCAATTCTGATAGAGCAAAGTTGCAATAAGTTTAAGAGTCTCATCCTTTGGATTGCCGTTTCCGGAAAACTCGTTTAATGGTCCGACACATGATGGGCATCCAGTATCGCAGCCGCACTGTTTTATCATTCTCCCGGCTGCTTCAAATAACTCATCATGCAGGCTGTAAAGCTTTTCACTGAAACCCACTCCACCTGGATAGCTGTCATAAATATATAGAGTTGGCCTTTGAGTAAACGGCGCTTTAACCTGGTATACAACTCTTATATCTCCGGGATCACACATAAGATATATAGGAGCGCAATTTGCAATTATATTGGATAAACCCAAAAGTCCATTCTGAATCTCGGTTTGAGACATTCCTCTTGTCGCTTCATCAGAAAAACTCAACCAGTAAGAAGTAGTGTGCATTTCAATTTCAGGAAGGTTAACAGGACCTGAGCCGATATTCTCATGCGTGTAAAGCTTTATCTTCTTAAACATGGTAACTATGGCTGATATCATTACTTCCCCGCTAAACTTGCCGAAAAGTTCACGGCTTTCCTCCCTGAAAACATCAATAACCTTAAGCTCCACCGCCAGATTGGCATCGGTATAGTAATCAACGTTAACCTTTCTGATATATGCTTTTTTATCATCAAAATCCAATTTCTCAACCTGATATTGCTGACCCTCATGAATATATATAGCTTCTTCATGCAGCAGCATTGGAGCGCTGAACCTGTCCGTCTCCCCTATTACCCTGTGTTTTGGGTCTGAAATATCGATAATTATAAAATTTTCATTTGAAGCGCTCCGTAAGGAAATATCGCCGGCTGGAAAAACATCTGACATCCAATGCCATCTAGATCCTACATGCCTTATGATTTTTGCTTCTTCCATGAAGGATAATATCTCTTCAGTAGTTTCAACTCCGAACTTTTCATCATCTGTGAACGGAAGTTCAAAAGCAGCGCACTTCATATGGTTGTATAAAATCGAAAGATTATCAGGATTAATAAGTCCATTTTCAGGACTCTTTCCGAAAAAGTAATCCTGATTATTTACTATATACTGATCCAGTGGACTGCTGTTTGCTATCAGAAAGGTGGCGGAAACACTATTTCTCCTCCCCGCCCTGCCAGCTTGCTGCCAAGCGCTGGCAATACTTCCTGGATAGCCGCACATAATGCAGGCTTCTAAGTTTCCTATATCAATTCCTAATTCCAACGCGTTTGTGCTAACAACTCCAGTTATACTTCCATTCCTTAAGCCTCTCTCAATTTCGCGTCTTAAACTCGGAAGGTAGCCGCCTCTGTATCCCCTTACCTTTTCTGCTCCTTCCAGTTTTCCAAAATATATATCTTTCAGATAGGTAACAAGCACCTCAACATTGAGTCTGCTTCTTGTAAAAACAATGGTTTGAATATTATTTTTAATTAGGTTCTCAGCAAGGTTCTTTGCTTCGATAGTACTGCTTTTTCTTATGCCTAGTTCCTTATTTACTATAGGAGGATTATAAAAAATAAAGTGCTTCTTACCCATTGGAGCGCCGTTATTATCAATTAAGACGACCTTCTCTCCTATTATACCCGCCGCTAGCTCATCTGGGTTGGATATGGTGGCTGAACAGCAAATAAACTGCGGGTTTGATCCGTAAAAGTTACAAATCCTCCTAAGCCTTCTTATCACATTCGCAAGATGGCTGCCAAAAACGCCCCTATAGTGATGTATTTCATCTATTACAATAAACTTTAAATTCTCAAAAAGCTTGGTCCATTTGGTATGGTGAGGTAAAATTCCGCTGTGAAGCATGTCGGGGTTGGTTACTACTATATGCCCCGCTTGACGTATAGCCTTTCTGGCAGACTGTGGGGTGTCGCCGTCATAGGTGTAAGTCTTTATATCAACTCCAACTTCTGTTATTAACTCATGAAGTTCTGATGTTTGATCATGGGAAAGCGCTTTCGTCGGAAATAGAAAAATTGCTCTTGATTCCTCATCCCTTAAAATATTGTTAATTACAGGCAAATTATAGCACATGGTTTTACCCGATGCTGTGGGAGTTACAACAACTATGTTTTTCCCCTTATCCACTTCTTTTATAGCCAGAGCTTGATGGGAATAAAGCTTTGAAATATTTCTATTTTTTAAAGCGCTGCATAACCTTTCATCTATACAATCCGGGAACTCCTCATAAACCGCTTCCCTTGAGGGTATTTCAACCCATGACGTTATATTTTTCATAATACTTTTTGAATTTTTAAAATAGTCTAAAATCTGTTCGAGATTCATAAAACACTCCAAATCACATAATATATATTAAAATCATTATTAATCTTACATTTAGCAGAGCAAAATAACGAACGGTTTTATGGTATTTTGCGATAGATAAATGTTAGATTAATTGATCTTATTATAGACTCAATCTTTCTAAAATGACCGACCTTT